>JAJLJK010000115.1:0-4620 GCA_033844885.1 Bacteroidota bacterium
CCATTGGGGGATGGACCTATGTTGGGACGGTCTTTCGCGATGCCACTTTGAACATTACAAGAAACTGCCTCCCGGATGTTTCGGCCGGACTCTACCCTGATATCTCGACCAAAAATCACTTCATTGATCCCTTATCTGGACATCAGGGATTTAAATTTCAGTGTGGGACCGGTAAATACGAATTCTCTTTTCAACTGGAGGTCGACCCCGGCACTTTTCACGCAGATGATATCCGGATCTCTGACGAATCGGGTTCTCCGGTTCATCCCGATTCGATCAGAATGGAAAAGGATGAGGACGGTCGATTCAGGACCTTGGTCATCTACCCTCCCACCATTGGATTTGAACCAGGTACCTATTATCTGAGCTCTCTGGAAGGGTCTGATGGAAATACCATCCTGAATACATGTGGATTCCCCTGGAAAGAGAATGACACTGTGATCCTGGAGATCGGAAAATGTCCGGATTGGATCGGAAGGGATCCATCAGGGCCTCCAAATGAAGTTCAGATCCCCAATGTATTTACGCCCAATGAGGATGGTCTCAATGACGCCTTCTACATCCCGTTTGTTGATAGATTTAGAGGTGAACGGTACGTGATCATTCTCGATCGTTGGGGTAACAAGATCTATGAGACCCGGTCCTATTCAAACATGAATCCTTGGCGGGGGGTAATGCCGAATGGAAGGGAATGCCCGGAGGGTGCCTACTTCTTTATTGTCAGGCTTGAGGATCCCGCGGCAGGGATCGTAATTGAAAAAGAAGGAGTAGTGAGTCTTTTCAGAAAAGATTAGAACCAATATCCGAGGTCTAAATAGACCCTGACATCATCGAATCTATCCCCTTTGGAAACCGTTATCCCAAGTGGTCCGACGCCACTCATGTATCGATATCGGGCTCCATATCCAAAGGCATAATCACCTCGAAGTAATAGATCTTCTGGTAGCCCGGAAAAGATCCCGGCATTTCCCAAAACTGTAACCCAGTGGTCACCCCAGACATTCCAGCTTACATCCAATCCATAGATCAGACCATTATTGTAATATCCGGTCTGAGGATCTTTCAATTGGTAGAATTCGTACCCGGCAAATGAATAAGTATGGTTGATGTAATCACGTCCCATTCCTCCAGGGATCAGCTGATATGGCAAGCTCGGGCTATTGAATATGGAAACCATTCCAATGGCTGATGGCGTAAGAAACACCCGTTTCGAAAGCGGGATCACCTTATCCACATGGAAATCCAGGGTGATGAATTGATCGTCCTCCACCTGATACTCTGAGAGTCCCGCATAGTTATAGTGTTTCGCTGTGATGTGCCAACTACCTCCACGGGTTGCCATATACCTTTGGTTGTAGCTATCATATTTGATGGTGAAAAGGAAGTTCACGTGCTGATAACTTACCTTTTCGGGGAACTCCTCTCCCCCTCCATTTCCAGGCACCTCGGTCAGGTCATAATTATTCAGATCCCACTGTAATCCAGCTCGGATCGCTAGCTTGTTTCTAAATGTCGATTGAAGGAACAGGGTATTGCTCCAATCCATGATCCCGATGTTCCCCACGAATTTGTTATCGAGTGTGAATCGGGGTTTCTGGTTGATCCATCTGGATTCGATACCGAAACCGGGTTTCCATCCACGATCAAGGACATAGCTTAATCGGGCTCGTGGGAAATCGCCCACAACAACATCAGCCATGAGCTTGGATCCTTTTAATAATAGGTTTCTATGGTGATATCCCAACAAAAGCCCCGTCCTGAAATCGGTATTGTAATTAAGGCCCAGCTTGAACTCGCCCGGTGCGGTCTTTTCGACGAACCTTAGATCCACCTCGTAGTACTTTGGATGGGGGGTCGATCGAAGGTTAAAGGTCACTGACGAAAAATATCCGGATCCATAAAGCTCCTGTATCTCATCCATAAGAAGGTGAACCGAGATCGTATCCCCGGGTCGTTTCTGAAAGCCTCCTAGGACCATTTCCTTTCCCACATCATGTAGTCCAAGAATATGGATGTCGCTGATCACAAAATCCTCTACAGGTTCGTATTTCTTTCTGGTTTGGGGAAGGATCGGTCTCAATTGATCTGCCAATGAAGCAAGGATCTCCAGGTTCTTAAGGGCCACATCCCTTCCTCGATCCATTATATCCTCGTACTCCATGAAATCCGCACCGGTGATCCCCTCCAGTTCAGGCCGCATCACAAGATCGCAAAGATCAACCCGATCCTGATTTCTTGTGAAGTTGACATAAAGGCTGGTGATCTCCAGGATCTTTAGCATCGATGGATCCTCAAGGGTATCTGCACTGGTCTTTTGCACATCCACCCCAATGACAATGTCCGCGCCCATCTTCCGCATGACATCGGCTGGGAAATTATTGATGATTCCTCCATCGACCATAAGTCGTCCCCGATACCGATGAGGGGCAAAAAAGCTTGGAATGCTCATACTTGCTCTCATGGCATCGGGTAGGGATCCACCTGAATAAATGGTTGCCTGTCCCTTATTCAGGTCAGTGGCAATACATCTGAATGGAATGGGCAGGTGATCAAAATCTGTGGTATCATCATGGTATCCAATGGTGACTTCTGCCAATCGATTATAAATGTTCTGTCCGGTATTGATCCCTGTAGGAAGCTTTACGTGACCTTTACTCACATCAAAGGAAACAAGGTATCTTTCTGGCAGGTCTTTTTCTTCCATGGCCAGGTACTCTCGTTCCGGTCTGGGGTTGAGCATCATATCCCAATCCGTTTCACGGACGATCTCCCTTATTTCATCCGGCTGATAGCCGATTGCATACAATCCCCCGACAATGGACCCCATACTTGTCCCAGCGATCATATCGATGGGCAATCCCAATGAATCAAGAACCTCAAGAACCCCTACATGAGCCAGACCCTTGGCCCCACCACCGCTGAGTACCAACGCCACCTTTGGACGATCTAAGTCAATGACCGCCTGACTCATTGCCTGCAAAGAACAAAGGAGCAGGAGAATGAAAGACCATTTGAATGATATGTTCCTAGAACCAGAATCCAAGGCTGATATAGGTATAGATATTAGAATGGTTGGTCGACCCCATAACTGTCAGTTCAAGGGGACCAATAGGGGATTCATACCCATAGCTTACGCCCCAGCCGTCCAGGAGGATATCTGAGGAGAACAAGCTCTCGACAGAGGTCTCAAGTTTCCCGAGATTGTAAAGAACGGTGAGGTAGTTCTTTTCCACGAACTCATAATACACTTCCCCGCGAGCCATGGCTCCTGTCCTACCAAACAATTCCAGGAAGCGATAACCGGCAAAGGGAATCGCATAGTTTCGATAGTTCTGCCCCAGCCCCCCAAAGAAAACCTGATAGGGATAACTCAGGTCGGGGCCGATCGTGACAGCACCCGAGACAGAGGTCCTCAATTTCCATTTCTCAGAAAATGGAAATACCTGTGAGTATTGGAGATCGATCACAGAACTCGGCGGACCAAAGCTGTTGTATTGCTGGGTCTCCGACATGATCCTTGCCGAACTCTTCACCAGAAATCCATCATCGGGTTTAAAGGTCTTGTTGAAGGAGTCGAAGTTGATGAAACCGAAGTAGTTCAGATATCTGAATTCCTGAGGCTGAATATTACTAAGCTCAAGCGTCTTGTTGATGGAAAAATTCTCGGCCTGAATACCACCACCCACGGTAAATACATCGAACCAAGTGGATTGAACAAAGACCTCGAGGGCCACATCAGAGATCCTGAATTCGTCGATAGGTTGAAGGTCACGATAGATCCGTCCATCATACCAATTTCCTCGAAAACGAACGCCAAAGGAAGGCCAATATCGATTTTCGATCATATACCCCGAACTGACCCTTGGGTTCTCCCCAACAGCCAGATCCAACCAGAACTTACTTCCGTTGAAAAGCACATTCCGAAAGGTAACATTCCCCAAAAGGGCCATTTTGAAGTCATCATCGTAATGGGCACCAAATCGCAATTCCCCGATCTGATCGACCTCTTTTACCTTAAGCTTGAAACGAAATCCATCCGGCGCAGGAAGTAACCGATAAGAAAGGTACTCGAACTCCCTCGTTCCATACAGGCGGTCAAGATCCCGTTCTATTTCCTCGATACTATAGGTTTGACCTGAGCGCAATCCCATTCTACCCAATAGGAAATCATCTGAGAATCGCACATTTCCCTCCACCACCGTAGACGAGATAAATACTTCATTTCGGGGCGGAGCCAATCGATATTCAGGATTGGAGGGATCAAGTTCTCCATCGAGTTCGATCACTTCCTGTTCCTGAAGAACCGCCTTAGCTGTGTTGTAACCTCTTGCAATAAGAAGGTCGGTCTTTTGGTAATCCGTGATGGAGAATCCGGTTATATCCGGAGCGATAAGGATATCAACGTCCTCTTTTTGGACTCGATCATAAGTGGCATTTTGAAAGCTTCCAACCTGCTCCATGATGTCGATGAGCGTATTGAGATTCTCTCTTTTGAACAAAGGACTTTGAACATCCACAGCAATGACGATATCCATTCCTCTTTGCTTGAGGATGGAAATGGGAAGGTTATTTCGGATCCCCCCATCGACACAAAGTCGGCCGTTGAACTCATATGGAGAA
>JAJLJK010000116.1:0-16378 GCA_033844885.1 Bacteroidota bacterium
CTTTGGCGGGATCGATCTTTGGGAAAGCACCACTGACACAAAAGGTATCGATTGGGTGGTCTATCAGGATAGAAGAGGGCTTTTATTTTCGGTCCAAAATGGAAACAAGGCCATTGGATTGGCTGATAGTATCGGAATGTCGAAGACCGATCGGGTGGTGATTCCACATTTCCTGAATGATGGGGTCTGGGTGGAGGATCTGATCCAATATGACGGCTGGATGAAGGTGGATGGAACCCGAATTTGGACCCCAAAGGATTTCAACCAACTTCGATCGATCCAAAAGGTCGATCCCCACCTTGTCATCATTGATTTTGAACTGCCTCACAGGGTAAAAATGCCTTCATTCGACGGTGTCATGATCCTTCTTCATCCCCGATTGAAGCCCTGGGAGAAGGACCGATGGACAAAAGCATTATTTTCACAGGGCATAAAGCCCATTGACCTCTACCACCATGGAATTTCCTTCACCCAACCCGTTTCGAAAGAACCAGAAGATCGACTTCTCCGGACTGAGTGAGAAGGTCACCGGTGATGCCCGAAGGGTGATCAATCCCGATGGTAGTTTCAATGTTCGAAAGGTAGGGGGGAAGCCACAGAGTTTCTTTCAGTATCTGATCGGTGTTTCCTGGCAGCGGTTCTTTTTCCTGGCGGTCCTTTATTTTTTCCTGGTCAATTGTCTATTTGCTGGACTCTATCTATTGATCGGTATCGAGAATCTGAGTGGGGTGGATGCCCATTCGACTTGGGAAGAATTTTGGTATGCCTTCTTTTTCAGCGTCCACACATGCACGACTGTGGGGTATGGTAGTATATCACCGGTGGGTATGGCTGCCAATTTTCTGGCAAGTGTCGAATCTTTCATCGGATTGATGGGTTTTGCCCTGATCACAGGTCTGCTCTATGGTCGTTTTGCCAAACCGAATGCCCGTGTACGGTTCTCGAAGAACATCCTGATCAAAAAGACAGATGGGCATCCTGAATTGCATTTCCAGATCGCCAATGAACGGAATAACATGTTGATCAAACCTCAGGTGACGGTTCTGTTGAAGTTCTTGGAGAATGGTCGAAGAGCGTATTACCAACTGGATCTTAGGGTTCGTTCTATTGTTTTCTTTCCATTGAATTGGCGGGTGGTGCATGTGATCGACGAGAATAGCCCACTGGCTGGCCTTTCGGCGGATGAAATGCGGAAATGTGATGTGGAATTCCTGATCCTATTCGACGGTTTTGACGACCGATTTCACCAGAACATCTACGTCCGCCACAGTTACACCCATGAGGACCTTATCGAGAACGCCGAGTTCACCCTCCCTTATGGAGTGGATCGCGAGGGACATACCGTTCTTTTGATGGATAAATTGGATGATTGGGCAGCGCAGGTCCGGAATTAAGATCATCTATTCGCCCAGATCAAAATATTTTTGAAAATGATAATTTGGTACGCTCTTTGAAAAGAACCTGTTCCAAACGTTTTACCCTAATTCAATTTCAATGAGAACAACTAGTTTATTCTTCACCTTTCTGACCACCTTGTTTGGTCTTGCCGTAAAGGCTCAAACCGTTGAGCCGGCAGATGTTTACTCGACCAACCTCGAACAGAATATGGGGTTTGAGTCGTATGATCCCACCGCCAATAAAGTGGACGGCGCCTATTTCATGGTTCTTAGTGATGGAACCAATTCGAAGTATGTGACCCCAGCTTTTGAAGTGGCCATCTATTTGGTTCCTGAAGGTCAGTTCTCAAAAGAGAACGTGATGATCGTTAAGAAGTTTCCTTTGGATGGGATCTATCACATGGGAAGTTTTGAATGGAAGGATCAGACCATTGACCTCAACAAGGTTCCCAACCTGGTTCCAGGCACCACCTATAGACTCGGGATTTGGGTCAATTCAAACGAAGCATTTGATGAACCCAGAGACAATAATGCCTACCTTTTTCCCAAGCCGATCGTTTTCAAGCAATACGCATCAGGAGGTACTCCCTCATCGAAGATGAGTACCGAAGAGGATGAAGATGAGGATGATGACTGGGATGAAGAGGAGGAAGAGGAAGAAGAAGAATGGTAATAAGAAGGCCCTTGTGGGCCTTTTTTTATTTAGTGCTCCAGAGCTTCGATCAATTTTGCGCGGAGTTCATCCCTTTTAACGTTGACGATCCGGCCACTGTGGATCAGACTGATGGTACCGGTCTCTTCACTGACCACCACACACAAGGCATCCGTCTTCTCAGAAAGTCCGACCGCTGCCCGGTGGCGCAAGCCATATCGGGCCGGGATGGCGTTATTCTCACTTACCGGTAAGATCGCTCTGGCCGCTTGGACCTTATTCTCGCGCACGATGACCGCACCGTCGTGCATGGGGCTGTCCTTCATAAAGATGGCCTCCAATAATCTGGAGTTCAATTTAGCATCCAAAAAATCTCCGGTCTGCGCATATTGACCCAGAGGGGATTTTCTTTCGAGGACGATCAAAGCCCCGGTTAGACCTTCGGCCAGGTTGAGGGTCGCGGTGACAACTGCATCGACCTCCAATTTGATCTGCTCCTCATTCCGCAACCAATTGAAAGGTCTGAACCAGGATCGGTTCCGTCCAAAGTTCGCTGAACCAAGAACCAGAAGAAAACGCCGGATCTCCTGTTGAAAGACTATGATCAATGCGATGAATCCCACCCCGATGAACTGCCCAAGGATCTCTGAAAGAAGGTTCATCTGAAGGGCTTCGGTCAATTTCCAGACCAGATAAATGGCCGTTACCCCAATGAAGATATTGATAGCCACCGTTCCACGCACAAGCTTGTAGAGCTGATAGAGCAACCAGGCGGCAAGAAGAATGTCAAGAGCATCGAGTATGGTAAAGTTCAGGAAGCTCATGACGTTGATTTTTCAAGTTGAAGGAAGAGTTTGACCGCCTGTACGGCTTCACGGACATCGTGAACCCTAAGAATATTGGCGCCTCGTTCCAGTGCCATTGTATGTAAGATGGTGGAACCATTCAAAGCCTCTTCCGGACGGGTTCCCAAAACCCGGTTTACCATGCTTTTACGGCTCAGCCCAACCATTATCGGTCTTTGGAAATTGCTGAATGAACCTAAAGAGGCTAAAAGGTCATAATTCTGTTCGACGGTTTTTCCAAAACCAAATCCCGGGTCGATAATGAGGTCATTGATGCCTTTTTCCAGGAGTTGGAACTCTCTTTCTGCGAGGTGTTTCATCACCTCGGCCACGACGTCCTCGTAGATTGGATCGTTCTGCATGTTTTCGGGGGTGCCCTGAATGTGCATGAGCACGTAAGGTACCCTTAATTCGGCGATCGTATCGAACATCCGATCATCCAAGGTGCCGCCGGATACATCGTTGATCCAATGGGCGCCGCTTTCCACTGCCCGGCGAGCTACTTCAGAATGGAAGGTGTCGACAGAAAGGGTGATCTCGGGAAAACGATGGGAAATTTCCTGGAGTGGGCGCTTTAACCGATCCCATTCCTCCTCGGCCGAAAGGCGTTCTGCTCCCGGTCGGGTGGATTGTGCACCCAGGTCGAGAATGTCAGCCCCCTCATCGATCATTTCTGAGGCTCGATCCAAAAAGTGATCGATCGCTCTGCTTTGCCCGTAGAATGAGTCAGGGGTAAGGTTGATGATCCCCATTACCTTCGGGGTTCGCAGGTCCATTAGACCCTTGGCCGAAGGGATCAAATGTCTTTTCTCAAAAAGTGTAACTTTCGCCACGAAGAGCAATAAATTTGGGGCTTCAACGATCGTAAAAATAGCAAATGGCGGATACATCGAAACAGTTTGACAAGGTGGTGGGTCAATGTCGTGACCTTTTTGAAAAGAAGATGCGGGATTATGGGAGTGCATGGAGGATCCTTCGCCTTCCATCGCTTACCGATCAGATCTTCATCAAGGCCCAACGGATCCGCTCCATCGAAGACAAGGGAACCCAGAAGGTGGGGGATGATATCCGGGGTGAATTCATTGGGATTTTGAATTACAGTGTGATGGCCCTGATCCAGATGGAAATGGGGATCGCCAAGGACCCGGATCTTTCCGTCGCTGAAGCCCTGCGTCATTACGACCATCATATCGATCGCACCAAGACCCTGATGATGGCCAAGAATCACGATTATGGTGAGGCATGGCGAGATATGCGCATCAGTAGTCTAACGGACCTGATACTTCAGAAGATCCTTCGTGTAAAACAGATCGAGGACAATCGGGGTAAGACCCTTGTCAGCGAGGGAATCGATGCCAATTACATGGATATGATCAACTATGCGGTCTTTGCGTTGATCAAGATGGATGAATCAAAAACACAATCCGAATCATGAACTTCATTACCCAGGTTTCAAGAGTGGTCGTTGGTATCCTCTTCATCTTCAGTGGACTGATCAAGTTGAACGACCCAATGGGGTTTGCCTTCAAATTGCACGATTACTTTGCTCCTGATGTGTTGAACCTGCCGTTTCTCGATCCCTGGGCACTTTCTTTGGCGGTTTTCATCGTCATTTTCGAGGTGGTGGTTGGGGTTTCCCTGCTTTTGGGATATCGTGTGAAACTCACGGTTTGGCTTCTCCTGCTCATGATCGTATTCTTTACCTTCCTAACCTTCTATTCGGCCTATTTCAACAAAGTGACCGACTGTGGTTGTTTTGGGGATGCGATTCCTTTGACCCCCTGGCAAAGTTTTTACAAGGACCTGGCGTTGTTGATCCTCATTCTGATCCTGTTCGTGGGGCAGAGACACCTCCGACCCCTCTTTAACCTACGGATCCGATTCGGGATCATTTTTGGCGTGCTTGTCCTTTGCGGATGGATCGCCAACCATGTTCTCAATCACCTGCCATTCAAAGATTTTCGAGCCTATGCGATCGGTAAGAATATTGAGCGCGGAATGATGTCTGCTGAAGAGATCGGTGTCGAAGGACCGATATATGAAACCTTCTATGTGCTAAAGAATGTGGATTCGGGCGAAGAGATGGAGATCTCCGGCACGCGTTATGTGGACGAGAAATGGTGGGAAAAGAAGGATTGGGAGATGTTATCGGATAAGACGCGAAGTGTCAAGGTGAAGGACGGCTATGAACCTCCGATCCATGATTTTTCCATTTCTGTGGATGGAGAGGACATCACTTGGGAGGTGCTTCAGTCTCCATCATACCTCATGATCATTGCGTATGATATCGATGAAGCCAGTCTGGAAGGTCTGAAAAGAACCGAGCAGCTCCTCGATGCGGCAGATCAGGCCGGGATCCCGGGGATCCTTATGACGGCTTCACTCAAAGACCGGATCACCGAGGTCCAGAATGCAGCCGGAACCGACATGCCCTATGCCATCACCGATGCCACCACATTGAAGACCATCGTTCGGAGTGTTCCCGGTGTGGTCCTTTTGAAAGAGGGAACCATTGTGGGAAAATGGCATCACAATGACACGCCATCGGTCGAAGAGCTCATGGAGCGACTCCAATGATCCGGCTGATCCTGAACAAGATATCCTATGCCCTTATCGTCCTTTGGGGCGTCTCCAGTCTGGTCTTTTTCTTATTCACCCTGCTTCCGGGAGATCCGGCGAAGATGATGATGGATAAGCGGGAGGACCCCGATTTGCTGGCCGCGATCCGCGCCAAGTATGGGTTGGACCGATCCGTAGGCGAGCAATACCTGCTTTTTCTGAATGATCTCAGTCCCATATCATGGCATGGGAATGACCCGGGAGATTTCACCTTCTTCACACCGGAAAAGTATTCGGGAGTCCATCTTTTTCAGGCTGGGAATGGGGCGCTCCATTTTAAATGGCCTTATCTCAGGGAGAGTTTCCAGATGCAGGGAAGGTCCGTCTCCGGATTGATCGGGGATACCCTTCCAAATACCATGGTTTTGGCGATCTCTGCAATTATTTTCGCCTTGGTGATCGGTCTTTTCATCGGGATTCTATCTGCGTTGTGGAAGGATTCCTTCTTCGATCGCTTTTGGACCGTTTTTGGAACGATCGGAATGTCCGTCCCCAGTTTCTTTTCCGCCATCCTGATGGCCTGGATCTTTGGGTTCCTTCTGGCCGATCTCACCGGATTGAATATGACAGGGAACCTCTGGGAATTGGATGATCTGGGAGAAGGAATGCATCTTCGACTTCAGAATTTGATCCTTCCCGCCCTCACTTTGGGGATTCGTCCCCTAGGCGTGATCATTCAGTTGTCGCGAAGTTCGATGTTGGAGACCTTATCACAGGATTATATCCGTACGGCCCGTGCCAAAGGTTTGTCCACCCCTTCGATCATCCGCAGACATGCGCTTAGAAATAGTTTGAATCCTGTGATCACAGCCGTGAGTGGATGGTTGGCAAGCATGTTGGCAGGAGCGGTCTTCGTAGAATACATCTTCGGTTGGAATGGTTTGGGTAAACAGATCGTCGAAGCGCTGAATCAAATGGATATTCCGGTGGTCATGGGGGCTGTCCTCACCATCGCCTTCATTTTCGTCATCATCAATATTTTGGTGGACCTGATCTACGCCTGGTTGGATCCGAGGGTCCGGGTCCGGTAGATTGTCCTACCTTTGGCGGCAAATTTTTTGTTACGCATGAGAAAGAAGATCGTTGCCGGAAATTGGAAGATGAATACCACTTTGGGCGAGGGATTGAACCTCCTGGAAGATATCCTCGAGGGAATCTCAGCACGTCCCGACCTGGAAACTCAGGTTGTTGTAGCTCCTCCTTTCACTCACCTCGAGGCTTTTGTCAATAAGGCCTGGGATAGCAGCGATATCGCGATAGTCGCCCAGAATTGCCATCAAGAGGAGAATGGCGCATTTACGGGTGAGATCAGTGCAGCCATGCTAGCATCTCTGAATGTGGATGGAGTGATCCTGGGTCACTCTGAACGCCGCCTCTATTTTGGAGAGACCGATGAGATCCTTGCTCAAAAGGTTCGGATCGCACTGGAGAATGAATTGGTGGTCATCTTTTGCTGTGGAGAATCTCTTGAGGAAAGAGAGGCCAATCGTCATATCGAGGTGGTGAGCCAGCAACTGCAGAAAGCCTTGTTCGACCTTCCTGAAGAATCCTGGGAGAATATTGTCATCGCTTATGAACCCGTTTGGGCGATCGGAACGGGACGAACGGCAAGCCCTGAACAAGCACAGGAAATGCATCGTGCCATAAGGAGTTATCTGGCGGGTCAGATCGGACATCTGGCAATGGAAGTGCCTATTCTTTATGGTGGGAGTTGCAAACCGGATAATGCCGAGGAGATCTTTGCCCAGGAAGATGTCGATGGAGGTCTGATCGGTGGAGCATCACTGAAAGCCAATGATTTTCTGTCACTGATCGATCACATGGAAGCTTCCCTGTAATGGCAGATTACTACAAGTATACCTTTACCATCGATCCTGTAGAACCGGGTCGGGATATACTCATCGCCGAATTGGAAAGTTGGCCCTTCGAATCCATGGTGGAGACCGACGAAGGGATCGACGCTTACATTCTGGAGGAGGAAGCGAAAGACCTGACTCATTTTGATTGGTCCTTTCTGGATCCGGAGACCTTTACTGTGAAGTTCGATCGTGAGCTGGTCAAGACCCAGAATTGGAATGAGACCTGGGAGTCAAACTTTCAACCCATTCAGGTTCGTGAGGAGGTCTTTATTCGTGCCCCATTCCACGAAGCCCGCCCAGACATCCCCATGGAGGTCGTCATCATGCCCAAGATGAGTTTTGGGACCGGGCATCATCAGACCACAAGCCTGATGATCGAAATGCTTTTGGATCATCCCCCGAAAGGGAAGGACCTATTGGACATGGGCTGTGGGACTGCCATTTTGGCCATCGTCGCTGGTAAATTGGGGGCAGAGAATATCGATGCGGTGGATATCGATGAATGGGCCTACGAGAATGCCCTTGAGAATGTGGCCATGAACGATCAGTCGGATATCCAGGTGATCATGGGCGGGTCTGAGGTACTCGGAGACCGAACCTATGATGTGATCTATGCTAATATCAATCGCAATATCCTACTCCAGGATATGGAGGCCTATTCCAGGGTTCTCCGACCAGGAGGTGAGCTTTACCTGAGTGGTTTCTATTCTGAGGATGTTCCGGTTCTTGTGGAGTATGCAGCCAACTTCGGATTCGAGTTGACCCATCGGTCTCACAAGGATAACTGGACCGCATTGAGGCTGTTCCGGGCTTGATCGGTCAATAATTGTTCCTCCTTCTGCGTTTTGCTTTTCGGCCTGTCCGACGATTTGTATTTTCATACCCCAGCAATTAGGAACGGAATACGTTATTGACCCCATGAAGAAATGCTTGATCCTTCTGACCATTCTTTGGTTCGGAACCTCTTTTGATATCCAGGCTCAGAAATTCAGGAAATTTGCGGAGGAACCTGTAGAATACCTCGATCAGGTGCGCGACGTCCTTCGCGATCAGAATAAGGATGCTGCCGAACAACTTCACCTGGCCTATTCATCGCTTTTTCAGCCCGGAGTTCTGGACAATGAGGAGATGAAGGCCATTTTCGATCTCAGCAATACCATGCTGAAGAAACGGACCATGGATCTTGAGAATTGGGAAGATCTCATCCTGACCCTGGTACATGTCAAACAATTCGAAGCGGAGGAATACCAAAAACCCTTCATTCTCGATCTCGAAGAATACACTCGACGACTCAACAGCCGGCGGATTGCAGATTATCTGGATGTTTTGCGTACCTCTTTTGTGGATTCTTCCATGTTCGATGACGGAAAACTGCGCTGGTGGTGGGAGGACGGAATGACCTTCACTTTTGAGAACGGACCCAAATTCACCGTCGAAGGGGGAAATCTATGGGGGTATTTCAAAGAGGACAGCACCATCATAGAGAACACCAGCGGTGTGTTTGATCCCAAGGAATTCATTTTCAAAGGGCAGGAGGGACTGGCTTATTTTACAAGGGCCGGGCTTTCGCCTGATACCGCCTACATTGAACTGAGTAAGTATTCGATCGTCACCAACCGCCCGGGTTTCGAGGCGGATTCGGTGATCCTTCATAGCCAGATGTACATCACTGAACCCATTGAAGGGCGTTTTGAGGAGAAGCTGAGTTCGAGGGTGGAAGAGTCCAATGCCAGTTTTCCGAGATTCTTTTCCTATCGAAAGGATCTGGTAGTACAAGAACTCCTTCCCGACGTGGATTACAAAGGGGGATATTCGGTCGTTGGCGGGAAGATCTTCGCCTCCGGTACGGACGACATTCCGGCCGAATTTGACTTTAAATATGAAGGAAAACCTCTGGTGATCGTCCGTTCACCGCGATTCTATCTTCGGAAGGAGATCTTTATGTCCGATGAGGCCCGCGTGCTGGTAAAGATCAATGAGGATAGTATCTATCATCCCGCATCGTACTTCAAATTCTTTGTAAAGGAAGGGGTTCTTTCTCTGAATCGTGAGAACAAAGGGTTGAGCATGGCGCCCTATTCCGATACCTACCACGATGTGGATATGTTCTTTGAGGTCATGAGTTGGAAGTTGGGCGATCCGACGATCCAAATGGGGAATATGAACATGGGGGCCGTGACCCCGGTGGTCTTTGAGTCAAAGAACTACTATCGAGGGGAGCGACTAGCCGCCTTGCAGGGGACCGCCGAAGTGAACCCACTTTACAATCTTCGAAATGCCAGCCAAACCCTGACACGCGAGATGGAGCTCAAGGATCTGGCCTTTGTGCTGGGCATGGACGAACTGCACACCCATCGATTCATGCTAGAGATGAGTATCCAGGGGTTTGTGGATTACAATCGGAATACCGGCCATATCTACATCAAGGACAAGGTCTTTGATTACATCAATAATTATGAGGAGAAGCGCGATTATGACGTGATCCGTTTCATTTCTGCCCTTGGAGAAGGAGCCAATGCGACCATGAGTCTCGAGACCTTCAAGATGGAGATCCGAGGTGTTCAGGGGATCGCATTGAGTGATAGTCAGGAGGTGGCGATGTATCCACGTGGACGGAAGATCACCATGCACGAGGGATTGGATTTTGATTTCGATGGAAGGATCACCGCAGGACGATTTAGCTTCTGGGGGCAGAAGTTCTTCTTTGATTACGACAAGTTCCAGGTGAACATGAACGAGATCGACTCCATGCGTTTCAAGGTCCTCTCCTTTGAAACGGATGTTGAAGGACGCAGAAAGCTCGTAGATGTGAAGAACGTACTTCAAGATATCAACGGAGAACTCCTGATCGATAAACCCGACAACAAATCGGGTAAGATCACTTACAATGAATACCCGATCTTCCGATCGGGTAGGGAATCCTTTATCTATTATGATCGACCGGAGATATTCAACGGGGTCTACAAACGGGAGAACTTCTTTGTCGAGATCGAACCCTTTGAGATCGACTCCTTGGATAACGCCTCTACAGAGGGATTGAAATTCGGTGGGACCTTCGTCAGCGCAGGGATCTTCCCGGAAATGCAGGAGGACATCAAGGTGCAGGAGGATTACTCCCTCGGATTCAAGACCTCGACCCCTCCTGAAGGATATCCCGCCTATGGCGGAAAAGGAACCGTCGTGGCCGATCTAAATCTGAGTAACAAGGGATTGCGGGGCAATGGAACCCTGACCTATTTGAAATCCACTTCCGTTTCCAATGATTTCATCTACTTCCCTGACAGTACGGATGGACTTGCCCAGACCTACGAACTGGAAGCCCAACTCGCTGCGGTAGAGTACCCGCATGTCACCGGAACGGATGTGGATATCCATTGGGAGCCTTATAACGACGTGCTTTACAGTAGCAGTACCACCACACCGATGGCCATGTATGACGATGTAGGCATGGAGGCTCGTGGTACCTTGGCATTGACCCCACAGCGACTGGGAGGTGAGGGAAGACTCGATTTCCTTGATGCACAGACCGATAGTAAGGACTACCTCTTTAAGAATAAGAAATTCACCTCTCCGGAGATGGACTTTAGGGTACGAGCCAACCCGACCGCGAAATGGGGATTCGACGTAGCCAATGTCAATGGTTTTGTGGATTTCACCCAGGAGCGCGGCGAGTTCAAACTCAACGACCCGGGTGGTTATCTGACCTTCCCGATCAACCAGTATGCGGCTTCCATGAATTTTGCAGAGTGGAAGATCCCGGAGAAATCCCTGGAAGTGAAGAAACTTGGATCCGGTCCGGCTTCGGAGATGGTTAGTATTCATCCGAAACAGGATTCTTTGCGATTCAACGCGGGAAGCGCGAAATTCTATCTCGAGCGAACCCTTTTGGAAGGATTCGACATTCCTCACATGGATGTAGCGGATGCCCGGATCTTCCCGGATAGTGGTTATGTAGCGATCGATTCGGCTGCCAACATGCGCTTGTTGACCCAGGCTACATTGTTGGCCAACCGAACCACGAAGTTCCACAATTTCACCAACGCGAGTTTGAAGGTAAAGGGTCGCCAATACTATTACGGTAGCGGGGATTATGATTACGTCGATCTGGATGGGACCACCTGGCCCCTACACTTTGATGAGATCAAGGTTGACACCGGAGGAAGGACAATCGGAACCGCCATCGTGAAGCAGGAAGACAACTTCTACCTGAGTCCATTCTTTGCCTACTATGGAAAGGCACTTTTGGAGGCACCGGAACAGCACTTGATGTATGATGGTTTCACCTTGATCCAGCAGACCTGCGACAATATCGAGACCACTTGGTTCAAGTTCAAGACCCGACTGAATCCCAAGAGGATCATCATCGACCTACCCGAGGATAACCCCGATACCCGGGCAGACAACCTTTACAACGGGATCTATATTTCGCCCGATAGCACCAGTGGATATTCAGCCTTCCTTTCGAGAGAGAGCAGCAAGGCGGATATGGAGATATTCTCAGCCACAGGTGTGGTCTATTACGACGAGGCTCTATTCAGTTATGTGATCACCACTCGTCAACGGGCAGAGGACCCCAATAAACCCGGAAACCTTTTGTTGCTGAACAACAAGGATTGTATCACCACCGGTGAGGGAGGATTGAGCTTCGGTGCGGATCTTGGAAGGATCAGTATGGGGACATTCGGAACGGTCACCCACGAGCTGAACAATGATCAGATCGAAGCAGAGATGGCCATGTTGATCGATTTCTTCTTCAATGAGGATATCCTGAAGGCGATGGCAGAGGCGATCAATGCCAGGACCAGTTTAGGAGGAAGTGATCTGAATAATACAGGATTCAGGACCCTTTCTGAAAGGACCTTGAGTGAGCGGGATTATCGCAGTTTCTGGGAAGAGGTGAGTAAGACCGGGGCTCCTGAGAAGATGCCCAAGGAATTATCCGGAGTTTTCACCTTCTCGGATGTCAAGATGGTCTTCGACCCTGAATACAACAGCTTCGTCAGCGAAGGACCGATCGGTCTGGCCAGTATTTTGCGTATCCCTGTGAACAAACAGGTCGAGGGGATCATTGAGATTCAAAGGAAACGAAGAGGAGATGAGATCACCATCTACCTGAATGTTCCCGGTGGCGAGTATTATTATTTCGAGTACAAGCGAAACGTCCTTCAGTTCTACTCCAGTGACAAGGCCATTATGGAGATCATGCAGGGTCTTGAGATGAAGGATCGAAGTTTGGATCGGGATGGAAAATTGCCACCATTTACATTCAACCAGAGCTCAAGAGGAAAGGTGAATCGATTCCTGAGTAAATTTGAATGATGATTAACGATCTGAAAGATCATATGGACCCTTATAGAATTCAATTTTCGAATCCGGCGGAGAAGGAGTCGCCTGAGGTGGATGTTCTTGTCGCCGAGGATGAGGAGCACAGTATCATTTTGTTCAATGACGAGGTACATACTTTCGACTATGTGATCGAATGTCTTCAGGAGATCTGTGGACACACCCCGGAACAGGCATTACAATGCACGCTTTTAGTTCATTACAAAGGCAAGTGTTCGGTCCAGTCTGGAAGCTGGGAGGAGCTTGAGCCTCCGTGCTCCAAACTCCTCTCTAAAGGCCTCTCTGCAGAAATTGCATAAGGCGTTTGTGTCGATTAAAAAACAGTGTATATTTGCAGCCCATTTGCGAAAGATACCGGGTTCAGCCTTCCCCAGGGGTCTTGCAAATGGCACCGGAATCAACGTTCTCACAGCTTGCACAGCACAACGAAGGCTAACGGCTCCGTAGCTTAACTGGATAGAGCACCTGACTACGGATCAGGAGGTTCGGGGTTCGAATCCCTGCGGAGTCACTGAAGCGGTAAACACGGGGTTGAGAGAAATCTCAACTCCTTGTAAACCAGCCGAAAAGGAAAAATGTCCCGAAAGAAATTCCTCCCTAAAACGGAATTTTACTCCCCAACTGACTCCCCAATGATTTCGAGTGGGGAGTTGACAGCCAAAATCGTGATCAAAAGCGATCACAAGAGGGAGGACGGTACCCATAAACTTTATTTGCAGTGCTTTGTCCGTGGAGAGAAGGTCATGCTCCCACTGGATCTTGCTGTACCCCTGAAAGATTTTGACAAGAAAGGTCAGAGGGTAAAGAAATCTCACCCTCATCATGGCGATATCAATCTTGTCCTGGAAAAAGCCAGATCGAAAGTTTTTCAGATAGGTCTTGATTTCCGGCTTAGGGATAAGGTTCTTACCCGAGAACTACTCCGGAAGGAATACTTTGATCCAACTCCCAATACCGATTTTCTGGCCTTTTGCAAACACTACCATGAACAACAGCGAGGATACCTAGAAGAGGGCACTTGGAGGGGGAAGAATGGGACATTGAAAAATCTCGAGAAATGGAGGGAGGAGCTTCTTTTCTCAGAGCTTTCAGTGGCTACCCTGAAGGACTTTATTAAGTATCTACGTCAAAGAAACCTGAAGGAGTCAACGGTCCAAACACAGATCAAGAACGTGAAGACTTGGCTATATGCTGCCCAGGCATCGGGCTTGAATATTCCATTTAACATTAAGGACCTAAAAGTTCGGCATCCAAGATCCATGGTCGAGCATTTAACTCAGGAGGAAGTAAGGATCCTGCATCGATACTATAACAATGAATTTTGCCCGGACCCCCATAGGAAAACTCTGAAAATATTCCTTTTTGGATGTTTCACAGGAATGCGATATCAAGACATTGCAGATCTGACCTGGCAGAATATTGATGGTGACCGAATCATGTTTGTGCCAAGGAAAACTCAGAGATCCAATAAGGTCGTTTCTTTCAGACTTCCTCAAAAGGCTATAGAACTATTGGACCATGATCATGATCAACCTTTTCTGCAGGTTTACACAAATCAGGTTGCCAATCGGTATTTGAAGGAAATTGGAAGGATGGTTGGGGTCAAAAAGAGAATCAAGTTCCACATGAGCCGTCACACTTTTGCGACCATATTCCTTGAAATGGGGGGAAACATAGAGGTTCTCAAAGAATTATTGGCTCATACAAATATCCGAGAGACCATGATCTATGTTTCGGTTACCAACACCAGAAAGGATGATCAGGTCGCCAATTTGGATAATTTCTTATAACATATTGATTCTATAGGGTAAAGGGAGAAGCCCTTAAGGTAGAATTGCCCCCCTTTTTGCGGGGCTATTCATTTCCCAATTGGATTCGATTAATTATTTTTTTTCCCCTTCGCCTACCTATTTAGGAATAGGAGAAAAGGTGGGTAAGTTGCATCTTTGAAGATGATGGTCAAACTAATAATGATCAACCTATGGCTAAAGAAAGAACACAACAAAATCCTTCTAGGAGAGAAGGTCCGCCACCCCAAAAGCGACCTCTAAGAGAATCCCCACAAAGGCAAAATCCAGAAAGAAAGCAAGAAAATTGGGAGCGTAAGGGAGGATTAAGACCGCCAAAGGGTTAAGGTTCTAGAAAGCATCCAAAGAATAAAACAACCAGACCAAGACCAATTAGCATGCAGATAATACTTGCAAGATTGAATGATTTGGTCTGGTTGTTGGCTAATTCAGAAGTAATATCATATTTCTTACAAGTATCGTCATCCTTCTCCTTCCCAATAGCATCCCAATACATGTAGTCATATGTAGCCGATTTCAAAGAGGTTTTTTGGCTAATAAAATTGAAGATGATAGCAATTACGAAAAATACCCCTGCAAGTTTTACCATCCATAATTCATTAGGGTCTTTTTGCAGGAAATGGCGTATCGTTTCTAATACAACGTATAATCCTGCACCACTTACCGAAACAACAAGGGTGTCGATTTTTCCAATACTATAAGTTATGTTTTCATGAGCCATTGCTTTACGCTCTTTAACATAACCTGATTTTTTCTCTGGATCCTTTTTTTGTTTACTCATTTCTGATAAAGGTCAGATTCAATAATTATTGACTGGATGTTTTCCAAATATACCCTCAATTCTTTTGAGATATACTCATGCCCTCCAAAGGTGATTGACCGATCAACCTTTAGTCTGGAGAACTCCCCTTTGGATAGGTGGAAGGTTGCCTTGACCCTTCTTCCATTTTGCTGGAATCGGATCCATGGATAGGAATAGGTCTTGAAGAGATTCTGGGTATCATCAAACTGAAAGCTCCATCCATCCCGAAAGAAATCATCCACGGTGGCCAGTGGCCTTAAGTTGTAAAGACCTCGATAGATCCCGATCCGAAGGGATGGAGCACTTGGATTGGTATCGAAGTTGTCACTGAAGCCTTCTCCCTCCAGACGGGGGATTGTGTAGAACAGATCAAATGGCGGCATCTTCAACTCGATCTCCTGAACATCCCTTAGGTTTTGATCCTTGGGAATCAACGAAGCTTCTCCATTTTGAATCAGAACCTTGTGGGTGACCCAGATGGGAGGATCAAACTTAAGGGCATCATCATCGGGCTTTTCGTATTTGAGGACCACGGGAAGGATCTTCTCATTTTCCATCTCCAGAGAGTCTTCCGGATCCAGGGGAAGAGGATTGGTTTGATATAAAAGGTCATTTCGCTGAAAGATGTATATCTCCCTGGTTTCGGGCCGAAGTTGGAAGGAAAGTCCAAAGGGTGGTTTTTTAAGCTCGGCCAATAGTTCCCCAAAGGTCACTTCCGGGATCCCATCGGTTTCCCATCCCTGGAAAGCTCCAAAGGTGTTGATCAGATCCGAGGAGATCCTTCGAAATTCGGTGTAGATATTCTCGATCTCAAAGTCGGTAGCGGATCCAATGGGTGACCAGGTGAATTCAAAGACAAAGGGAATCCCCAGCTGTCCGGCCACGATCCCGAGTTCGACCTCCAGTTCATAAAACCCGGGTGCCGCGAAGTTGGCGGATCCTGATATGATCTCCTGCCAGATGTATGCTCCTCCACCAGAAGGGCGTAGGGAGAGTCGAAGGTTCTGCAGGTTGCCTACCTTCAAAAGGAAGTTGAATGTAATCCTGTAGGAT
>JAJLJK010000117.1:0-17031 GCA_033844885.1 Bacteroidota bacterium
CCTTTTCTTCGATCCGTGGTTTGCCCTTTTCAAGAAGAAGATCGGGGATACAGTGTATGGAATAGGTTGGCTCCCTCTTGGGGGATATGTCAAGATCTCGGGTATGGTCGATGAAAGCATGGACACTGAGGCCCTGAAAGAACCCCCAAAGCCATGGGAGTTTAGAGCCAAGCCGGCCTGGCAGCGTTTGATCATCATCACCGGTGGAGTCATTGTGAACTTCATCCTTGGCATCATCATCTATGCAGGGATCATGGCCTATTACGGTGAGGATTACCTGGCCGTTGACAAAATGAAGTATGGGATCGGCGTCGGTGAGGTCGGTCGAGAGATCGGACTGGAAGACGGTGATAAGGTCATTGCCATCAATGGTATGCGCCCCGAACGATATTCGCAGATCCCCATCGAGATGGTGCTTTCCGATGGAGGAAATATGACCATTGAAAGAAAAGGGGAAACAGTCACTTTGCCGATCACAGCAGAAATGGTGGGGAAAATGATCGACAAGAAAGAGCCGGCCATCTTCCTTCCCATGCCCTTTATTGTGGGTGAATTTAGCGACTCGAGTGTTGCCAAGGAAGCTGGCATGCAGTTGGGGGACAGCCTTTATGCGGTCAATGGAGAACCATTGATCTTTCATCATAAGTTCATTGAAGAGATTCCAAAGCACAAGGATGAACCCATTGTTGTGACCGCGTATCGCAATGGCGAGCCGATGGAATTCACGATGACCATTCCTGCTTCGGGATTGATGGGGATTAGGCCTGAAGGAGATCTCACCCGTGTCTATGATCTGGAAACAAAGAAATATGGTGGACTATCAGCTCTTGGAGCCGGGTTCCGTGTGGCGGGTGAAAAATTGAGCTACTATGTCCGGCAATTCAAGGTGATCTTTTCACCAGAGACCGGTGCTTATAAAGAAGTCGGCGGATTCATCACCATTGCAAAGCAATTCGAAAATGAATGGAACTGGAGGAAATTCTGGGAATTCACAGCTTTTTTGAGCCTTATGCTTGGTTTTCTGAACATTTTGCCGATACCTGCCCTCGATGGCGGTCACATGATCTTCATTCTCTTTGAAATGGTATCCGGCCGAAAACCCTCCACCAAATTCCTTGAATACGCCCAGATGGTCGGCTTTTTCCTTCTCCTGGCCCTCATTGTTCTGGCCAATGGAAATGATGTGATGGGATTATTCCGTTGATCCCAACAAACGATACTTCAAAAGGGGGACTTAGAGGTCCCCTTTTTTGTTTCCAAGACGATCTGAAACGTATTCGATCCTGGATTTTCCGTGAGGGGTGGGCTTTCCGTTCTCATCGAGATTGACGAATACCATTTTATCGATCTTGAGAATGGTCTGATGAGTCAGTTTGTTCCGAACTTCTACCGCCAACGTAAGACTTGTATTCCCAAATTCGGTGGCTACCATGCCCATCTCGATGATATCGCCCTGTTTTGCTGAGCTGATGAAGTTGATCTCAGAGATGTATTTTGTCACAACCCGAACATTATCTAGTTGAATGTGGGCGTAGATAGCGGCCTCCTCATCGATCCAACGTAGAAGACTACCCCCGAACAGAGTGCCGTTTGGATTGAGATCCTCAGGCTTTATCCATTTCCGGGTGTGAAATCGCATGTTCATTGTGTTTTCCATTTGAATAAATCGCACGGTTGGAGAGGATCCGGTACCTGACATAAGCAATGCCAAAGAAGACCCCGGATGCGGTAGCCATTCCACCTGCCACGGACCCGTTGATCCATACCGCCAGATAGTAGCCAAAGATAGTCGATAGCACGCCGAATATGGCTGTGAGTAACAGCATTCTTCGCAGTCTTCCGGTCCATAGATATGCGGTTGCGGGAGGTGCGATCATGAGCGCAACGACAAGGATCGCGCCTACGGACTCGAAGGACACTACTGTCGTGAAACTGACCATACCCATCAGGAGATAATGCCAAACGCTTGCCGAGATCCCAATAGAGACCGCATAGGCCGGATTGAAGGTCGAAACAAGAAGGCCTCGATACCCAATGATAATGAAGATCACCACCATCAAGAGCAGACCGATTCCGATCCACATCGGCCTTGGCCCCCAAATACTCCCATCCGGTCCGATCAATAGGTCCAGAGGGACATAGGCGATCTCGCCATATAACACACAATCCTGATCAAGGTCTACCTGGCCTGAGAACACTGAGATAAGAATGACCCCAAGCGCGAAGAGCCATGTGAAGGTCACCCCGATCGAGGCATCCTCTTGTAGGCGCGCTTTTTTGTGGAATAGCTCGATCAAAACCGTGGTCAGGAGTCCGAATCCGGCTGCCCCGATCAACATGGGGATGTTGTCCCTGCTACCACTGATGAGGAAGGCAAGGACGATCCCCGGCAGAACAGCATGAGAGATCGCATCACCGATCATGGCCATTTTCCTCAGGATCAGGAATGAACCAAGCAAACCACATGATATCGCAATGGCACTTCCAGTGACAAGTATGTAGAGGTCGTTCAGGCTCATGAGGTATAGGGGATTTCACGATCATGCGGATCTCTTTCCGGGCGATCCAATTCGCGTATCAACTCTCTTTCGATCTCAGGGGTAATGATGTGCTCGATGGTCTCTGCATTTGGATGAATATGGTCGGCCTGAAGATTCATCTTTTGGTTGAGGTACATCTCCCACAAACGGTGAAGGCGCACCACCCTTGAAGCCTCCGTGACCCCGGAGGTGGTTAGTTTCCATCCTTCCGGAGATTCGATGATCCAAAGTCTTTTTCGCAACAATCGGACACCAAGGCTGAACTCTCTTTTTAAAAAGGACCGCTTTTCTTGGAGTACTTCCTCGGTGACAACATCTCCCTGGGCTCCGTGCCTTTCTCCGATCTGGTACATGGCCTTTAAGATATTCTCAGTGATGATCTTTTCTCGATTCTTTCGTTGTTGTCGGATCCGGGATAGAACTCCTCTTTTTGGGGCGAAAACGAGAGAGAATAAAGCGAAAAAGCTCAGTGCCATTACCACCCAGGGCCCGGTAGGCATTCTTGGGGCGGTATAAGAGATATATGTACCGGTCAATCCGGCGAATGCTCCGAATAGGGCCGATAGCAGGATCATGCTTCCAAGGCGGTGTGTCCAACTTCGAGCCGCGGCTGCCGGTGTGATGAGCAATGCGGCCATCAAGACCACGCCTACAGATTGTATGCCCGTGGTAATGGCAAGAACGGTAAGGGACGATAAAAAAAATTCCAGGGTTCGAACCGGAAGACCCACGGAACTTGCATAATCGGGGTTGAAGGAGATCAACTTGAATTCCTTGTAGAAAGAAGATAGGATGATCAGGGTGATCAATCCAACAATGGCGAAGGTCTGCACATCCTGGACGGACATGCTAGCTGCTTTTCCGAAGAGGAATTTGTCGAGGCCCGCCTGATTACCTGCGCCACTATGCTGGATACGGGTCAATAAGAGGATCCCGAATCCGAAGAAAACAGATAGAACAAGGCCGATGGCCGTATCAGATTTGATCTTACTGTTTTTGGAGATATGGTCGATGGACAAAAGGGCGATCCAACCGCTGATCAAGGCTCCAATGATGAGAATAATGGGATTTTTTTCTTGGCCGATCATAAACGCCAAAGCGATTCCTGGAAGAATGGCATGTGCAACGGCATCGCCCACCAACGAGCGCTTCCGAAGAAAGGCAAAACACCCTGTGGTGGCAGAGATCGCACCAAGGAAAAAGGTTCCCAGTGTGACTATCAAGACATTGGGATCGTTGAATGAAAAGAATTCGAAAAGGGTATCCATATCAGCTTTCCCTGTCCTTGAAATCTCTTTCTCGCAATGGAAACTCTTCTTTGGAGATCAGATCGCCGATCTTAGAAAGAACGGTCAATCGACCTCCATATGCATCTTGCAAAAGATCTCTGGTGAATACCTCTTCCACAGGTCCACTGGCCACCAGACGTGTATTCATCAATACGATCCAGTCAAAATAGTCATACGCGGTTTGGAGATCATGATGAACGATGATCACGGTCTTTCCCTGGTCTCGCATTTCGGTCAACAGGGAAAGAATCGCATCTTCGGTAGCGGCGTCTACCCCCACAAAAGGCTCATCCATGAGGTAGAGATCCGCCTGTTGTGCTAATGATCGGGCGATGAATACCCGCTGCTGTTGTCCGCCACTCAGTTGAGAGATCTGCCGATTCGCATATTCCAACATCTGCACCTTTTCCAGTGACTCTTTTGAGAGCTGCCGATCGTGCTGAGTAAGTCGCTTGAAGATACTCGATCGCCGATATCGACCCATTTCCACCACATCCATTACGGAGGCAGGGAAGTCCCAGTCCACACTCTCACGTTGAGGGACATAACTTACCCTTTCGCGTACATCATTCAGGGGTTGATCGAAGATCTTCACGTATCCGGAGTCTGGTCTCAACAGCCCCATGATGGTCCGCAAAAGGGTGGTCTTCCCACTCCCGTTAGGGCCCACGATACCGATGAGTTTACCCTTAGGAAGAGAGAAGTCAACATCCCAAAGCACAGGTTTTCGGGAATAACTTACGGTGAGGTTATGGACTTCAAGTGCCGTTTCCATGGCTTGGTTTTTTAAGTCCCTCCACTATGGTAGAGACATTGTATCTGAACGCTCCGATCAGGGTCGATTCAGGGGTGTTTTTTTCTCCTAGTGCGTCTGAGAATAATGTTCCTCCGATCTTCACATCATGGCCATTGCGTCGACAACCATCCACCACAGCCTCAATACTTCGCCGTGGGATCGAAGATTCGATGAACACAGATGGAATTCTTCTGTCCGAAAGTAGCTGGACCATTTCACTGACATCGCGGAGGCCATATTCGGATGCGGTTGAAATCCCCTGCAATCCCACAACTTCAATATCATAAGCTGCTCCAAAATATCCAAAAGCGTCATGGGCGGTTACTAAAACCCTTTGTTCTACAGGTATTTGACCTATTGATTTCTTTGCCCAATCATGGGTTTCCAGAAGGGATTCCCTGTAGGTGTTGGAGGCGGTCACAATGGAATTCTTTGAGTCGGGGAATTGTTGCATCAGGAATTTTGACAATCCGTCCACCGCTTTTGACCAAAGGCTGAGGTCAAACCAAATGTGGGGATCCCATTGACCCTGATAACCACTTGGATTGAGAAGGAGGGAAGTGTCGATCGAAGAACCCATGGCATGCACGGGTTTTATCCGGGATAGTTTTTCGAGAACCTCTCCCATCTTGCCTTCCAGATGCAGGCCACTATAGATCACCATATCTGCATCGTAGAGCCACTCAAGATCCCCCTGAGAGGCTTTGTAGAGGTGTGGATCCACGCCCGGCCCCATCAAACTGACCACTCGCGCCTGAGTATCCACCAATTGGATGACCGCATCGGCCACCATGCCGGTGGTGCAAACGATCAATGGTCTACCGTTGCCTTCTTTTTTCGGACTGCAGCCAAGAAGGATGACCACCAGAAATATGGGGATGATCCTTTTCATGGGGTGATCTTTTTTACAAAGAGATTCTGCGCCACCAATTGACTTAGGGTCTTATTCGAATCGCCAATCGCCACCACGACACTTTGGTCAAAAGGAAAGATCTCCCGAACGATCATTCCGGTTCCAAGGTGTAACTCCTGGCGCTCCAACCACTGAAGGAATTCGGGGGAGGTGTCCTTCACTCCGGTGATCAGAACCTGATCTCCAGGTTCGCAATCCGAGAGCTCCTGGGTGGAGTGTGAAGGAAACTGGCCATGCTTGTTAGGAATGGGATCACCATGGGGATCGAATTTTGGGAATCCCAGAAAAGACTCCAATCGATCCGTAAGCTCTCCACTTTTAATGTGTTCCAATTGCTCAGCGATATCGTGAACCTCATCCCATTTGAAATGGAGTTTCTCGACCAGAAAGACCTCCCATAGTCGGTGCTTTCGAATGGTGCGTATCGCCACTTCGCGACCAAGTTCTGTGAGTCGTGCACCTTGGTACTTCTTGTAATTTAGACACCCCTTGTCACTCAGCTTCCGGACCATGTCCGTTACCGAACTCGCTTTGGTCTCCATTCGCGAAGCGATATCCGTTGTGCTCACCCCTTGGGAACTTCCAAGGGAGAGGAAAAAGATCGCCTTCAGGTAATTCTCCTCGGATAGACTGTAGCTCAATGCGATAAAATTTTTTGCTAAGATATTTTAAGTAATGCCAATAAAAAAATTAGGCCCACCTAAAAATCGATCTACGATCGTTAGTTCTCCCATTTGTCCTAATATTGCCACATGGCGACTCCCGAAAAGCCCATACTATTCATTTCTGACCTTCATCTAGGTGCTCCAGATGATGAGCGATCACGTTTGCGAGAGAAACGGTTCATTCAATGGTTGGACGAGAAAGCAGTGAATGCCTCCGAGTTGTTCATCGTGGGCGATCTGTTTGACTTTTGGTTTGAATACAAACGGGCTGTCCCAAGGGGACATGTTCGCACATTGGGAAAGTTAGCGGAGCTTTCTGACGCAGGACTTCCCATCCATATGTTCACGGGTAATCACGACATGTGGATCTTCGACTATCTACCACGGGAGGTAGGCTTACACTTGTACCACGAGCCGATCGTCAGGGTCTGGAATGACAAGAGTTTCTACATTGGTCACGGGGACGGACTTGGTCCTGGAGATCATGGTTATAAGTTCATAAAAAGGATCTTCCGAAGCCCTATCAGCCAATGGTTGTTTGCTCGTCTTCACCCGAATTTTGGGATCTGGCTGGCCGATTTCTTCAGTAAGAGAAGTCGGATGCACACCGGAGGAGATGATGCGGTTTTCCTGGGCGAAGAGGACGAATGGCTGGTGCAGTACTGCCGTGATATGCTTGAGGTCCAACATTATGATTATTTCATATTTGGACATCGCCACTTACCCCTGGACATCGATCTGCCTCAAAATAGCCGATATGTGAATCTTGGGGATTGGATCCAGTACTACACCTATGCCGAATTCGACGGAACGGACCTAAAGTTGAAATGGTATCTCAATGACCATGACCATCCACTTCCTCGTCATCAAAGAGTCCCCGCAAACCGTAGGCGTTCCTGATGATATACTGCAGATCACGGGCATTTCGCAATTCAACCATTCCTCCTTCACGAAGACCCGGTTCCACCTCGATCCTCTGAAAACCATCTTCCACAGCGATCAGCGCATACCAGTGATCCTGATCCTTCCAAATGGCTTCCTCTGGCAAGGCAAGGACGGTATCCGCCTTGATCATGACCCTGGCCTGAATGAACATTCCGGGCTTTAAGAAGTCCAGATCCTCTCTGTCCGGGTGGGCATGCACCTTCACCGATCGCTTGTTCTCATCCACGGTTTCAGATATGAGTTTGATGTGACCACCATACCACTGATCTGATCCAGAAAGGGCAAATTCAATGGATTGACCGATGTCCAATCCTGGTAGGTCCTTTGGAAATATCTCCAACTCGAGATGAAGATGATCTGGATTGACGATCCGATAGATCATTTCGTTGGGTGCAACATAATCGCCCAGATTGGTATTTACAGAAGCGATATACCCGGAGATCGGTGCCTTTACGGGGATCTGGGTCAGAATGCCATTTTGGACCACGCTTTGGGGATCGATACCAGCCAATCTCAATTTTCCTTCCAGCGATTGAACCCTGGCTTGAGTTGCGCTGAGATCTGCTGTGGCCATTTCCACCAATCGGGCGGAAGTGGCATCTTCTCGGGCCAGGTTGGCCTGGCGTTCCAATTCGGCCGACTGACGCTTTTCGAGGGATAAAGCTTCCAGGTAGTTTTGCTGAAGATCCATGTAATCAGGATGTTGGATCTTGGCAATTACTTGTCCTTTTTTTACTTTATCCCCTTCATAAAGTCGAACCTCAGCGACAAATCCTCCAAATGGAAGAGTGACACTGGCCAGGCTTTGGGGAGGAACATCGACCATCCCGGAACAGGTGAATCCTCGACCCATAAAGACCTTTTGGAGCGACCCTATTTCGGGTTCGATGGCCTTTAATTGGTCAGGAGTAGGGTGAATGTGATCTGCTGAAGCCGCTGCTGAAGGGGTTCCTTCCGATACTTCCACGGGTTCTTCCGGGGAGTTACAAGCGGCAAGAGCCAAGACACTTGCGATATATAAAAACTTCATTTTCATTTAATTGTAAAGAGTTCAAGGTCAATTTGAGCCATGTAATACTGATGGGTGAGATCCATGTGGTTCAGGTAGAGTTCGGATGCGGTGATCAAACTTTGGATCAATTGGAATGCATCCGAATCTCCAAGTCGGAAAGCCTCGATCGCCTTTCGGCGGAGTGATAGGGCATCCTCACTCAATCTTGTACCGTGATCGGCATATAATTGCCGATATGTGTTTGATCGTTCCAGGGCGACACGCAATCGATTCTGGTAATCCCATTTTCGTCGATCGAGATCAAGTCGATCCTGTTCATAGCGAAGACGAGACTCCTTGGCTCGAGCACTTGCGGGGCCGAACCACAACGGGAAGGAAACACCAAGCATGTAGATCCCTCCTCCCTGGACTCCTTCGAATTCCATCTGGGAGTATCCCGCCGACAGACCCGGGAAGAACTGACCACGTTCAGATCTCCATGAGGCTTCAGAGGATTCGAGTCTCATCTCGATGGGAGTCATTAATCCTTCTATGGTCAAGCTGTCACCTGGAAGAGAGGGCCGTTCCCAATCAAGAGGGTCCGGGGCTTGACCTTCAAGGTCTGTCTGAGACAAGGATGATAGTTCACTTCTGGCGGTCAAATAAGCGGCATATTCATCAGCGATCATCTTGTAGAACTGAGTGATCTTTCCCTGATACATGCTCTTTTCCAATCCCGTGATCGCACCTTGCTGATACCTTAGATCCACTACTTTTCCGAGGGTATCAAGCGTTTGTTTCTCCCGGTTCATCCAATCCAGCCGTTGCTTTCGAAAGAGCCAGTTGTAATAGGACTTCTTCAATTGGATCATGAATTGACGACGATTGACCTTTCGACCTGCCTCGGCAGCATCAGCAGCCATGTTGAGAGAACGTTGTCGTTGGATATGAGATGGAATGGAGCCAAGATCCTGAACCACCATCCATTGGTTGTCTCGAATTCCCGGCATATTCAGATCCCCATATTGATATTCAAATTGAGTGGGTGCCAATTGCCAACCGCCATTCGTCCTTGCTCTGGCAGCATCCACCTCTAATTCCTGGATCTGAAGGGTCGGGTTGTTCCTCAGGACCCTCGCCTGGACGCTATCCCACGAAAGTGTTTGATCCTGCGCGTTGCCAATGCTTGGGATCATCATCAAAAGGATCATGATGGGGAGGGCTTGTCCCAAACGGGAACGCTTCCGGCCTTCTACCAGAAAGTAAATAGCTGGAAGGACGAACAGGGTGAGGATCGTGGCGGTGATAAGACCGCCGATCACAACAGTTGCCAGAGGCTTCTGGACTTCGGCACCTGCAGATGAGGAAAAAGCCATTGGGATGAATCCAAAGGTTGCTACGAGTGCGGTCATCAATACCGCACGCAAACGATCTGCACCGCCCCTCAGGATAGCTTTTCGTAGATCCATATTCTCATCAAATCTCAAATGGTTGATATGACTGATCATCACGATCCCATTCAAAACCGCCACACCGAATAAGGCAATGAAGCCGACACCCGCCGAGATGGAGAAAGGCATCCCGCGTAGGCTCAAAACCCAAACTCCACCAATGGCGGCCATGGGAATGGCTGAAAAGATAAGGAACGCATATTTCCAACTGTTGAAAGCAAAGAACAACAGGACCATGATAAGCCCCAGTGCTACCGGAACTGCCACCATAAGCCGTTTACTCGCGCTTTGAAAATTTTCGAACTCACCTCCATAGGTGATCCGGTATCCCGGAGGGAGGTTGAGATCCTTTTCGAGGGTGGATCGTATATCCTCGACCACAGAGGTCAGGTCCCGATCCCGCACATTCACTCCAACGGTGATCCTTCGGCGGGTATCCTCTCTTGAGATCATCATGGGCCCGTCCACTTCTTCATAATCAGCCACTTCAGATAAAGGCACCCTTCCGGCGATGGGACTCGTAATATAGAGTTGACTGATATCCGGTCGGCTGCGCATATCCTTGTCCAATCTGAGAACCAGATCAAAACGCCTTTCGCCTTCGTAGATGATCCCTGCCGAAGTTCCCGCAAATGCCGTTTGGATCAGGTGATTCAATTCCTGGATCGAAAGTCCATAGCGAGCGATCCGGTCTCGTCGGTATCGGATCATGAATTGAGGGAGACCCTCGGTCCGTTCGACCTTGACATCTCCCGCACCCTGGATGGGTTTGATCAACTCTTCCGCCTTCCTTCCGAGGTCATACAAAACCTCATTGTCCTCTCCGAATATCTTTACGGCAATGTCCGCTTTACTTCCGGTGATCAATTCGTTGAATCTCAGCTGGATGGGTTGGGTGAACTCGAAAGTTGCACTAGGTACAGCCGATAATTTTTCCTTCATCATGGCAACGAGATCCTCACGGGTCTCTGCCGAGGTCCATTCTTCCTTGGGTTTAAGGACGATCATGACATCTGCATCCTCAATCGCCATAGGGTCGGTCGGAACCTCTGCCGTACCGATCTTGGATACCACATGGATGACCTCCGGAAAATTGTCCAGGAGGATCTGCTCGACCCTTTCAGAGGTTTGAATGCTCTCGGAAAGATTGCTACCCGGACGAACACTCATTTGCATGGCCAGATCCCCTTCTTCCAGATCGGGTAGGAAGACCGCACCCATGCGATTGAATTGCCAAACCGAGATCATAAGCAAGCCCACCGCGATGGCAATGATGGTCTTTCCGTTGTTCAGGGCACGATCCAGCCATATTTGGTATTTGCTCCTCAGGTAGTCGACCACTTTGGGTCCCCAACCCTTTTCGGGTTTGATCCTTCGGCTAAGGAACATGGAAGTGACCGCTGGTACATAGGTGAGCGAAAGCAGGAGAGCACCTCCAAGAGCGAACATCAGGGTCTGAGCCATGGGGCGGAACATCTTTCCTTCAATCCCACTGAGGCTCAAAATCGGAAAGAAGACCACCAGGATGATCAAAACGCCAAAGGCAGCAGAGGTATAGATCCGGGCAGAGGATTGAATGACGATCTCATCCATTTGCTTTTGAGAGAGCTGTCTTCCCAAATACCCTGCAACGAGTACATGTAAAATCCCTTCGACAATGATCACCGCACCATCGACCACGATCCCGAAGTCAATGGCACCCAGACTCATGAGGTTGGCAGATACTCCGAACATCTTCATCATGAGAAGGGCGAAGAGCATGGCAAGGGGAATAACCGATGCCACGATCAATCCCGCTCTGAAGTTCCCTAGAAGGAGAACCAGGATAAGGATTACGATAAATCCTCCTTCTACCAAATTCTTTGCAACGGTTCGGATCGTCCTTCCAACCAATTCGGATCGATCGAGATAAGGTCGAATATGAACTCCGGGCGGCAGGCTGTTCTGAATTTGATCCACTCGGTCCTTCACTCGTTTGACGACCGCATTGGCATTTTCGCCTTTGAGCATCAGGGTGATCCCACCGACCGTTTCACCCAGTCCATCGATGGTCATCGCACCGAATCGCGGAGCAAAACCGTACCCTACCTCGGCAATATCTCCTACCAGAATGGGTTGGGCGCCCCGATTGTCCACCACGATCTTTCGGATATCGTCCAGGTCCTGCAAAAGGCCTTCAGCCCGAATATACAGAGCTCGATGCCCCTTTTCGACATAACTCCCCCCTGTATTGGCATTGTTGCGTTCGAGGGCGCTCATCACCTGATCCACGGTGATGTTGTAGCTATTGAGGATGAGTGGATCGAAAGAGACCTCATATTGTTTGAGGAACCCTCCAAAGGAGCTGACCTCAACGATCCCCTCGATCCCGGCGAGCTGCCGCTTGACCAACCAATCCTGGATGGTGCGAAGCTCCATTGCGTCATATTCATTTCTGTATTCTGGGTCTACCTCTAGGATGTATTGGTAGACCTCCCCGAGACCCGTAGTGATCGGCATCATCTCGGGACTTCCCAGCCCACTTGGGATCTCGTCATTGGCGATCTTTAGCTGTTCGCCAACGAATTGACGTGCCTTCATGATCGGCATGTCATCCTCAAAAATGACCGTGACCACGCTTAGTCCGTATCTGGAGATGCTTCGGATCTCCTCGACCCCCGGCACGTTGGCCATGGAGATCTCAATGGGGTAGGTAATGAACTTTTCCACTTCTTCAGCCGCAAGGCTGGGTGAGGTGGTAACCACTTGTACCTGATTGTTCGTGATGTCCGGAACGGCATCCATGGGGATGGTGGTCAGGGCCCAAATTCCTGAAGCGATCAGGGCAATGACCCCAAGGAGTACCACGAACTTATTGCGTACCGAATACGCGATAAGAGAGGTGAACATAAATTATTGTGATTTCGTGAAACCTTGAGTCGTGGGTCACACGATGGAAGGAGGGCCTCTGTTGGGCTTTTGCTTGAATAGGGCCTGACGTGTGGAGGAGGTACGGACGACCACCTCTTTGCGATCCTTTTGAGACAGGTCGGTAGGAACCTCCCAGGAAATGGGAGGGAGGATCGCAATGATCCCCGGAACGGGATTTGCTTCGGAGGTTCGAAAACTATCCAGGTGATTGTTCCCTAGATCAGCGTGAAAGAGATCTTTGAAGAAGTCGAGGATCCCTCCCTCGTCACAGTCAACAGAATGACATTCCACCTCTCTCACACTATGGTGGAGGTGCGGAGTGAAATTGTGGGCCATCATTAAGGATAGCGCCAACCAAAGACTGAACTTTCCGATCACTTGTCGCATTCGGGCAGGTTGTTCCACAAAGGTATTAATATACGCGGAATCTTGGCTGTTAGCATGTTCCGTTTATTTTTGTGGCTTTCCCTGGATCAAAAGCAAAGCATGGAAGAAGTAGTCAGTAATACCCCGATATTCACCAATGATGCGATCGTTTTTGGGATCCTGATGGCTGTTCTGGCCGGGATCTTCTTCACCTCGCAACACAAGGGCTTCAAGTCATTCTACAAATATGTTCCCGCACTTCTTCTTTGTTATTTCATCCCCTCGCTCTTGAATACTGCGGGATTGATCAGTCCTGCATGGATCGATCTGGATGCCGCCAAGTCGCATTTGGATTCGTTGGGCTATGAGGTAATGGGGTTGAAGAATGTTCGTCAATTTAAAGCGTTCGTTGCGGATCATGACGTTCCCCTGAACGAATTGAAGCCGTATGTGGGTCATTCTCAATTGTATTTCGTGGCAAGTCGCTACCTTCTCCCTGCCAGTTTGATCCTATTGACACTTAGCATCAACCTCAAGGAGGTTTTCAGGTTGGGACCGAAAGCGTTGATCATGTTCGGCACAGCCACTCTTGGTGTCATCATTGGTGGTCCGCTGGCCATTCTTATTGTCAGTGCATTTGCTCCAGACGTAGTTGGTGGCGAAGGACCCAATGCCATTTGGAAAGGAATGACCACTATCGCAGGTAGTTGGATCGGGGGTGGAGCCAACCAGGCAGCCATGTATGAGATCTTCAATCCATCTGCCCGATTGTACTCCATCATGATCACCGTCGATGTGATCGTGGCCGAGATCTGGATGGCTTTTTTGCTTTTTGGAGCTGGTCGAAGCGAAAGCCTGGACAGGTTCTTTAAAGCGGATGCCACGGCCGTCAATACCCTAAAAGAACACATGCATGAATTCAGCACCCGTATGGCCCGGATCCCGAGTTTTACGGATATGATGATCATTCTCGGATTCGCCTTTGGTGGAGTGGGTCTTTCACATCTCGTTGCTGAGACTCTCGCGCCCTGGATCGCTGAGAACTATCCTGTTCTGGGTAAATTCAGTCTTACCAGCGGGTTCTTCTGGCTGATCGTCATGGCGACCACCATCGGTTTGGTTCTTAGTTTCACGAAGGCAAGGAATTACGAGGGAGCAGGTGCCAGCAAAATGGGTAGCGTCTTCATTTATATTCTAGTGGCAACCATTGGGATGAAGATGAATATCCTTGAGATCTTCAGCAACCTATCTTTGTTCCTGGTCGGACTGATCTGGATGGCCATCCATGTTCTTCTCTTATTCATAGTCGGAAAACTCATCCGTGCCCCGTTCTTCTTTCTTGCGGTCGGAAGTAAGGCCAATATTGGTGGAGCCGCCTCTGCCCCGGTCGTTGCCGCTGCCTTTCACCCCTCCCTGGCACCGGTTGGGGTGCTGCTCGCGGTCCTGGGGTATGCCTTGGGGACCTACGGTGCATGGTTATGTGGAATATTGATGCAATCCGTCGCTCCATAAAGTGATCATCATGAAAAAAATCTGGATCATCGTCCTTTTCATTCCTTTCATTGCGAATGGTCAAAAGGAGGACCCCAACTTTGTGAAGGCCTTATTTGATACAGCCCTGAGTAATCAGCAGGGACATGAGTGGCTACGATATCTGTGCAAGGAGATCGGAGCTCGTCCCAGTGGATCTCAGGCGGCAGACGAAGCGGCCTATTGGACTCGGGATCTCATGATGGAGGTAGGCTTTGACACTGCCTGGCTTCAGCCGGTTCGGGTCCCTCACTGGGTCAGGGGTAGCGGGGAAAAGGGAATGCTTCACCTCAAAGGGGAAGAGATGGAACTGAGCATCTGTGCATTGGGTGGTAGTATTCCTACCCCAGCAGATGGTTTGCGTGCCAAGGTTTTCGAGGTCGATCATTTTTCAGAATTGCAGAATCTGGATCCCGAAAAGGTCAGAGGGAAATGGCTCTTTTTGAATGAGCCTATGGATCCAAAGTTTCTCAACACGGGCTTTGCCTATGGTACAGCGGGTGTTCAGAGATGGGCAGGAGCTGTGGAGGCCGCTCGCCTTGGGGCCGTTGGGGTGATCGTTCGATCATTGACTCTTCGCCACGATGACCACCCTCATACGGGCAGTATGAGCTATTCATCAGAAGTAGAAAAGATCCCAGCATCTGCCATCAGCACTATGGATGCAGAGATGCTTTCCAATTACATCAAACTCGATCCCGATCTCGAGGTTTCCATCACCCTGACCTGTCAGGATCTAGGGATGACCACAGGATACAATGTGATCGCCGATGTATTTGGTTCCGAAAAACCAGATGAGATCGTTGTGGTTGGAGGACATTTGGATAGCTGGGATATGGCAGAGGGAGCACAGGATGACGGGGTGGGATCCATGCAGAGCATTGAATCGGTTTGGCTTCTGCTGAAAGCGGGTTATCAGCCTAGGCGCACTCATCGGGTGGTATTATTCATGAATGAGGAGTTTGGATTGAATGGAGCAAGGAAGTATGCGGAGTGGTCCCGGGAGAAAGGAGTCAAGAATGTCATAGGTATGGAAAGTGATTCCGGATCTGGTATTCCAAGGGGATTTTCGATCCAGGGAACAGATTCGACCGTTTCCATCATCCGGTCTTTCCGTGAAGCTCTCCTCCCATATGGGCTATTCGAATTCTCTCAGGGGGGTTCCGGTGCGGATATCGGTCAATTACAATCGGATGATGTGATCTTACTGGGCTTTCGTCCGGACAATCAACGGTACTTTGATTATCATCACGCCGTGACCGATGTCTTTGAATCAGTACACCCTCGTGAGTTCGAATTAGGAAGCGCAAGCATGGCTGCGATGCTTTATCTGCTTGACGTGAATCTGGTTTACGCCGGTCCTGCCTCCAAGTAGAACAGGTGATTTCCCTGAACCGGCTCCAGAATCTTGATCCTTTGGAAATCCCTCTGGAACAGGTCCTTCAAATTCTGGATATCAGAAACTTCCATGGTATTCCAGTAAACGCATCCTTTGGGTCTTAGGTGATCTTTCACGGTTCGGATGAAATCCCCCGAAAGGGTACCCATAGCCACGTGCGTATCGATGAACAGGTCCACAAAGATCACATCAAATCTTTTTTCGGTTGAGGTTAAATAGGCTTTGGCCTCCATATCGATCAATCTGACAGCTTGTTCCTTGAACCACTTTTTGTAAAGCCCGATCACCTTTCGATCGGCCTCTACACCTGTGATCTTCAAACGATCTTCCAGGATATTGGCGATCGACCCGGCACCAAAACCCAGGATCAACGCCTCACCACCCTGATCGATATGGGAAGGGATTGGCCTGATATCCATCGCCCGCTTGAACACCTTGTGAAGATTTCCGAAAGAGTAATTCGCGGTTTCGGTATCAAGGATCACTTTCCCGTTGTTCAGGCGAACCTCCAGAGTGTGGCCCAGATCCCCGACCTCTTTATCGATCAGGATCGGATAAAGGAAGCTCAACATCTTCTTCCAGAAGGGAATGGTAGGTCGTTGAATGTTCCCCGGGTCGAACAAATGAATGGAGTTAAAGCGTTGTTTACTATTTTAGGACGACACGACGAATATATGGGACATCTCAATGGTTTTGTGCACACCTCATGGCTGTTCCGCACCTCGAAAGGGGTGCCGGTAGAAGATCTGCGGGGGTTTGTGCGCGAATGGTTGAGATCGCATCCGGGCGGGAAGATCTATGTTGGAACGGACTCCAAGACCCGTGGAAGTGAAGTGAAGTACTCCACGGTCGTTTGCCTCTGGGATGTTGGAAGCGGAGTGTGGGAGGCGTATGCGAATCAGGTCATCGAAAAACCCAAAGATCGGTTCACGCGGCTTTGGAATGAGATCATGAGAAGTGTGGAGATCGCGGAATACCTTAAGGACATTGCTCCGATCACCGTCCATATGGATTTCAATAGCAATCCAAGGTTCCCTTCCTATCGGTTGTATGATGCCGGAATGGGATTGATCCAGTCCCTTGGTTTCGATGGTGCTGGCAAACCTCATTCCTGGGCGGCTACTTCCGGTGCCAATCGCCATTGTCAGTGATCAAAATAGTGTATTCAACGGTGCTCTGTGATCCTCCCAGCCCGGCACCTTAAGGATCGATCGTTCGATCGGCCAGGCCTCCATT
>JAJLJK010000118.1:0-21304 GCA_033844885.1 Bacteroidota bacterium
CCTCCTCCCGAAGGTATTCAAGGTATTCGGAGCCGTGGATCTTGGAAGTCGAAACGATGAGAAGCCTCATGAGAATTCTTTTTCTATCCGCCGAAAGGCGATCATTCTGCCCAAAGGTAATAAGGATGATCTTCCTATTAATGGATCCGATATAGTGAGGTCCAAATACTGAGTTTCTTCTCGATCAATTCGGTCCAGATCGGTCGAACCATGCCATCGTAGATGGCAATATTGTTGTAATCACCGAAGAAAACAAAGGGATGAGGTTTGAACGAGCCTTCATTGATCTTTTCATTCACCCAGGTTTGACCGGCATCCTTGCTCCATGCCAGATAGACATCTGTGGTCAGGTCATCATCATGATTGCGCCGATCGTAGAATACCACTGCCAGATAGCCGGTGACCGGATCCACTGCCAACCATGGGAAGAATTGCTCGGTTTTCGTTTCATCATCATTGACCCGGATCGGTTTGGACCAGGTCTTGCCTCCATCAAGAGATCGTACTAGAAAGACATCGCTATTCGTTTCCCCGTTCCTCTTATCTGAATAACATATATATATGGTACCTCGATAAGGTCCCTGGCTGAGGTCACAGGCTGTAACAGGCATACCATTGCACCTCTGGATCCCTTTCACCTTCATGGTCCATCCGCCAACCTGTTCAGCCACATAGATATTTGTATCCGGCCAGGAGATCCCTCCATCCGGAGAGGAAGTAAAGTAGATCCCATCGTTCAAAGCCCAGGCTACATGGAGATTTCCATAGGGGTCGGGTGCAGGAACCGCCCCTTCGACCGTACCATCGTCATCCAGACAATTGCCAGGGATCTGATTGATGGCCACCGGTGCGGTCCAGGTTTCGCCTCGGTCAAGGCTGGACGAAAAGAGGATATTACTCTCATCCGCCGGATCCTTACTCTCATATTTGTCAAATTGGGTCCAGGTGCAAAAGAGCCGTCCTGTGAAGGGGTCAAAACTGGCCCATTCCTTATCCTGATCCTTAGGATGAGAATATCCCATAAAGCTTCCATCAGACCATGTCATCCCACCATCCGTACTTTTCTGAACCACTATTCGATCCAAGATCTCGGAGCTGGACCAATTCATTCCTGATGGGTCGCTAAGGTGGAAGTAATAGAAGTTCCCCTGATCATCAGCAATGATGCAAGGATCGCCCCAAACCCCATAGCTGGAGCTTAATTCGCCATCCTGCCAGGTTTTTCCGGAATCGGAAGAGTAATAGAACCCATTCAGAATGGCGCCAGCCACCATTCTCGAGGGATCCTTGGGGTCAATGGCAATGGCGGGTTCACAGATCCCTATCGGAAAGGCAGGTGATTCTGCTATTTTTATGGCCCCCGAACTTTGACCTATCACTATCAATGGAAGGAATAATGTGCCCAGAAACCATGTGGATCGTATCATGAGAACAGCCTTTTTCACCAAGCTACAGATTTTTGTTTTCCTGATAATGGTCGGGAACCTTCCCCTTTCGGGGGATGAGATCCGCCATGATTATTTTGTCAGCGTGGCCGAGGCCGAATTCGACCCCTCCACCGGAAGAGTAAAGGTAGCCATGAAATTGTTCACTGATGATCTGGAAGCCATGCTGAAAAAGAATTTTGATGTGGCTCCATACCTTGGGGGACCGAACGAAGATGGCCGTGTCGATAGTCTTCTGACAAATTACCTATCCACTCGGTTTAGGATCAAGGGAGAAACCGAGTTCCAATGGGTTGGGAAGGAAGTGAATCCCGATGCTACATGGTTGTATTTCACGATTCAGATGGACCGAAATACAACAGAGATAACTATTACCCATTCTGTCTTTTTTGATATGTTTGAGGATCAGGTGAATATCCTGCATTTAAGAGGAGTGGGCGGCACGTCATCCGCGTACTTCAATAAGGAAAAACCCCAGCAAATACTGACGATCCGGCATGAATGAATTCACACTTTACCTGCGACTCGGCTTTGAGCACATAGCTGATATCCGCGCATTTGACCATATCCTCTTTCTACTCACTCTTACAGCAATTGCCAGGTTCAAACATTGGAAATGGTTGATCTGGATGGTCACGGCCTTTACTCTTTGCCATACCTTGACGCTGATCATGGCCGGCCTCAATATCTATCGCCCACCCGCATCGTGGATCGAGTTTCTCATCCCCGTGACCATTCTGGTCACAGCCCTTTTCAATCTGACCAAGGCCGGAATGGATCCTGGGTCAAGAGCAAAGGTTTTCATGGCCGGGGTCTTTGGGTTGGTTCATGGATTTGGCTTTAGCAACTACTACCGAATGATCGTTCTGGATAGTTCAGATATCTGGACCAGTCTCCTTCCATTTACGGTTGGAATTGAATTGGGACAGTTACTGATCGTTCTGATCATTCTATTGATCGGTGCACTTTTGGAATTTGTGTTCAAGGTTAAACCGCGAGATTGGAATCTATTTACGAGTGGTGTCGCCTTTGGTCTGGCTCTCTATCTGGCCATGAACAACTGGCCTTGATCATTGTATTACTGAAATCTTATTTCCCTTACCATCCATGAAGAAAGTCTTTGTCCTCTCCCTGTCCCTTTTGTTTTGGATCACTGGAATTTCTCAAAATACGAACCAGAGTCGGTTCAAGCAGTTGGGAACGGAGCTCCCCACTCCCAATGTTTTTCGCACTGGTGCCGGCACCCCCGGACCATCCTATTATCAGCAGCAGGCGGATTATGATATCAAGGTCACCCTGGATGATGAGAAACAGATCATCTATGGAGAAGAGATCATCACTTACCATAATAATTCACCCGACCCACTGAATTACCTATGGATCCAGCTCGATCAAAATGTTCGGCAAAAGGATGGAATGTCGAGAAGGATTCAGAATGGTGCACTAAGCGATAAGACCACAAATCGCGCCCTAGAATGGATGTTTCCTGATTTTGATGGCGGATTCAAGATCGAGGAGGTGACCACTCCGGGTGGTGCTTCTTTGGATTTCACGGTTAATGCCACCATGATGCGCATCGATCTTGAGCGACCCCTAAGAAAAGGAGAGCGTTACAGCTTTCGTATCAAGTATTGGTACAATATCAACGACCGAATGAAGATCGGTGGAAGAAGTGGGTATGAGTACTTTCCCAAGGATGGAAATTTCCTATATACGATCGCTCAGTTCTACCCTCGAATGGCAGTGTATGCAGATTATTCGGGTTGGCAGAATAAACAATTCCTCGGTAAGGGTGAATTCACTCTCCCTTTCGGGGATTACAAGGTTTCGATCACGGTTCCTGCTGACCATATGGTGGCTGGAACGGGGCGATTGAAGAATGAATCCGCGGTTCTCACCTCCAAACAAAGAGCCCGTTTGAGAAAGGCTGAAAAGAGTTTCGATTCGCCAGTTCTAATCCAAACCGAAGATGAAGCTGTCGAAGCGGAGAAGACAAGGGTCTTGGATAAGACCAAGACCTGGGAGTTTGAAGCGGAGAACGTGAGGGACTTCGCTTTTGCCTCGAGCAGAAAGTTCATTTGGGATGCCATGGCGGTCAAGCAGCCTTCAGGGTCGGTGGTCATGGCCATGAGTTATTACCCCAAAGAGGGAAACCCACTTTGGGAGAAGTATAGTACCCGTGTAGTGGCCCACACTCTTCGAACCTATTCGAAATACACCTTTGACTATCCGTATGAAAAGGCCATCTCCGTCCATGCTGCCAGTATCGGAATGGAGTATCCGATGATCTGTTTCAATGGGGGGCGTCCGGAGGAGGATGGCACCTATAGCGCAGGAACCAAACACGGAATGATCAGTGTGATCATCCATGAGGTAGGTCACAACTATTTTCCGATGATCGTGAATTCGGATGAGCGTCAATGGACCTGGATGGATGAAGGGCTCAATACCTTTTTGCAGTTCCTGACAGAGCAGGAATGGGATTCTGATTATCCCAGTCGTAGGGGGCCTGCTCGAAACATCATCCCTTACATGAAGGGAGATAAGGAGAACATCATGCCCATCATGACCAATTCAGAAAGTCTGAAACAATTTGGGAACAATGCTTATGGGAAGCCTGCAACTGCATTGAATATCCTTCGGGAGACCGTCATGGGCCGCGAGCTTTTTGATCATGCCTTCAAACATTATGCTCAGACCTGGATGTTCAAACATCCTACTCCTGCCGATTTTTTCCGGTCCATGGAGGATGCTTCAGCGGTCGATCTGGATTGGTTCTGGAGGGGATGGTTCTACACTACGGACCACGTGGATATTGCCATTTCCAATGTAGAAAGTATCTCTACAGTTGAAGGAGAAGAAGGGGTAGGGACCGTTGAAAGACCTGATATCTCAGCGATCCGGAATATGGAGTTGGGGGTTCAACCTTATGTTGTTAAGGATTCTGTGGCAAGAGACCAGTATACAGGGCCACAAACCGATCCCTCAAAAGGACCAAGGATCAGAAATATTGATGGAAGGTTCAATAACAAATATTTCTACGAATTGACCTTCGACAACATAGGCGGACTGGTCATGCCCTTGATCATCGAGTTCACTTTTGCGGACGGAACCACCACTTTGGAACGTATCCCTGCGGAGGTATGGTTAAGGGATGAGGAAAAATGCCAGAAGGTCTTTATGTTCGAAAAACAGGTGACCCGAATAGAACTGGATCCATATCAGGAAACCGCAGATGTGGATCGGGCAAATAACTATTGGCCTTCTCAGCCGATCAAGACCAGGTTTGAGGAGTTCACTCAAGAATGATCAAAGATCCCTCCAGTGAACATGATCCCCTTTTTTGATCCCCTTTTGATCGCTCAGACCACCTTTGACCTCGAGCACATAAAGAGCTGGTCCATCACTAGGTCGACTGGTCTCAGTTAGGGGTTGGGCATTTTTTTGAATGCTGACCACCTTCAGGGAGTCGTTGATGTAAATGATATCCAGGGGTACATAGGTGTTTCTCATCCAGAAACTCTGCATCCGTTGAACCGGCATGAAGAACAACATGCCCGTGGTAGGATCCATGTGTTTGCGATACATCATTCCAAATTGGATCTCCTCCTCGCTTTCGGCATACTCAACATCCAAAGCAACCACTGTATCATTCGTAGATCCGTCAAGTACCCATAGCTCTCCTTCCTTTTTGAAAGTGGGTTCATAGTCCTTTTCTACCTTGACCTTGGGTGTGTTATCGGATCGATCGCAACCGGTGAATATCCCGGCACCCAACCATCCAACAAAGGCAAAAGCCACGAGAATGGCTACCCATTTTGTCCAATTACGATTCATGAAGATTCTTGTTTTTTGCCGCAATGATGAAATACAATCCGGCGATCACCAAAGGAACGCTCAACCATTGGCCCATATTGAACTGCATGGATTCTTCAAAAGCGGATTGGTTCGCCTTCCAGAATTCAATCACGAACCTGAATCCAAATATCAAAACTAGAAAGAGTCCGAAAAGCAGTCCTTCTCTTTCTTTGCTACGGGTCTTCCAAAAAAGGAAGAACAGGACAATGAAGATGAGAAAATACCCAAGCGCCTCGATGAGCTGTGTAGGATATCGGGGTAATCCCCAGGCGGTGAATTCGATCGTCGTGGTGGTCGGTGAGTCCTCAATGGTCTCCAGATCGTAATCCTCCGGAATGTACATGTTCATCCGGTCTTCGGAAATGGAATTCAGGAACTTTCTTCCGAGGAGGCGAAAGTTCTGAGAAAAGCGAAGAGGGTCGGTTTTTTCAGTGAGATGTAACTGCACGCGATATTCCGGATAGTCAAGGCTATCTGTTTGCATAACGTTCCCAGTGGGGGTCACCTCCACGCTGTGAACATTGCTGTATTGATTCATGACCGTTTCTTCGAAGGGTAGGGCGAATACGGTTTCAATGCCACTATTTCCAACCTTTCCATAGATCTCACTGTTCATGAAGTTCCCCACACGAATGAAGGTTCCGGCCAGGGCCACGGTGATCACTACTCGGTCGAGGATCCAAAGGACCGAGGTCTTGGATACCTTTCTGGAGTAAATGTAAAGTCCGATGATGATAGCAATGGCTGCACCATGGCTGGCCAAGCCGCCTTCCCACACTTTTAGGATCTCAACCGGGTGTTGCTTGTAATATCCCCAGTCGTAAAAGAAAACATGACCAAGCCGAGCGCCAACGACAGTGGCAATGATCATGTAGGTTAGAAGGGAATCGAGTTCCTTTTCTGATCGATTCTCCGTCTTGAAGATCTTTTTCATCACCTGGAAACCAAGCAGGAAACCAAGTGCAAAGAGCAGGCTGTAATATCTCAGGGTGAAGAATCCGAGGTCGAGACCTCGTGACATATCCCAGGTGATCGTGAGCAATTCGGACATGGGTGCAGGTTTATTGGGGTGCTAATTTAAAGGTTTCCCTGCGTGACCTATTCCTTTGTGTGCTTTTTTGGATTCTTCGGAACGGGATCATATCCATGGGTGCCCCAGGGATGACACTTACTCAATCGGCGCAATCCCATCCAACTCCCTGTCAAGGGACCCCATTCCTTGACCGCATCGATCATGTATTCCGAACAGGTAGGTGTGTGTCGGCAGCTGGGAGGTGTGAATGGAGAGATCAAATACCGATAAGCGTAAACGATGATCAGAAGGGGAAGTCCGAGGATGAGATCAATGATCCTTTTCACCTTTGGATGGAATAAGACGTGCCATCCTTACCATCTTTAAGGATGATCCCGGCTTTGGCCAATTCATCCCGAATCTGATCGCTCAAGGCCCAATTCTTGTCGGCTCGGGCTTCTGCCCTTAATTGGATCAGAAGTTTCATGACCGGATCCAAATGATCTGTAGAGGTCTCACCTTCGATCTCCTGAAGACCAAGGACATCAAATACAAATGAATGGAAGGTCCTTCTGAGTAGGGTCAACTCATCCGTCGAAAGGCTATCCTTTCCATCGTGAACCGAGTTGATGATCCTGACCGCTTCGAAGAGCTCGGAGATCAGAACCGGGCTGTTGAAATCGTCATTCATGGCTTGGTAGCAATCCCTCTGCCATGCTTGAACATCAAAATTTCCTTTATTTCCGGGTTGGATCTCCTGCAATTTTCGGTAGGCCTCCATCAATCGGTGGAATCCTTTTTCAGCTGCCAACAGGGCATCGTTGCTGAAATCAAGAACAGACCGGTAATGGGCCTGCATCATGAAGAAGCGAACCACACTTGGATGAAATCCCTTGTCAAGCTTATCTGTATCACCGGTGAATAGCTCATCTGGAAGTAGGGTGTTCCCTGTGCTTTTTGACATCCTTTTCCCATTAAGGGTAAGCATGTTGGCATGTAGCCAATACTTCACAGCCGGGTGACCATAGCATGCGTGATTCTGGGCGGCTTCCGCTTCGTGGTGTGGGAACTTAAGGTCCATTCCACCACCGTGGATGTCAAAGTTCTCACCGAGATATTTGGTGCTCATCACAGAGCATTCCAGGTGCCATCCTGGAAATCCGACACTCCAAGGGCTGGGCCAACGCATGATGTGGCTTGGGGAAGCTTTTTTCCACAAGGCAAAATCCAGAGGAGATCTTTTTTCCTCCTGCCCCTCAAGATCACGCGTGCCTGAAAGGAGTTCCTCGATCTTCCTTCCGGAGATCACTCCATAATCACCAGATCGGTCGTATTTCTCGACATCAAAGTAGACTGAGCCATTCATTTCGTAGGCTAGGCCTTTTTCCATGATGACCTTGATCATTTCGATCTGTTCGATAATGTGGCCAGTGGCCGTCGGTTCGATACTGGGTGGAAGAGCGTTGAAGCGCTCCATGATCCTGTGAAACCCAACACTGTACCTTTGGACCACTTCCATGGGTTCGATCTGCTCGAGCCTGGCCTTTTTAGAGATCTTATCCTCTCCGCTATCCGCATCATTCTCGAGGTGTCCTGCATCCGTGATATTCCGCACATACCTGACCTTGAATCCAAGATGACTCAGGTATCGGAAGATCAGATCAAAAGAAATGAAGGTTCGACAATTGCCCAGGTGAACGTCGCTGTAAACGGTCGGACCACAGACATACATTCCCACATTGGGAAGATGAACAGGCTCGAAACGCTCTTTTTCTCCCGAAAGGGAATTATACACATACAGGTCGTTATCCCGGAACAATTCCATGATATGGCACTAAGGTTTGGGGTTATACACCGAAGTTGGTGTCGAGTCGGATATAATCCAGAAATTCCTTTTTGACGTCTTTCTCCTTGAACCGCCCTCCGAATTCAGCTGTTACAGTGCTGCTTTCGATGTCACGGATCCCTCTTGAATTCACGCAAAGGTGTTTGGCATCCACCACGCAGGCAACGTCCTCGGTTTCCAGGGCCTCCTGAAGGTCACGTACGATCTGACGAGTCATTCGCTCCTGAACCTGGGGTCTGCGGGCATAATAATCGACCAAACGATTCATCTTACTAAGACCGATCACCCGACCATTGCTGATATAAGCAACATGAGCGCGACCTACGATAGGCAGGAGGTGGTGTTCACAGGTGCTGTAAACAGTGATGTTCTTTTCGACCAGCATTTCACCATACCGATACGAATTAAGGAAGGTCGATAGTTTGGGTTTCTGAAGGGGGTCAAGTCCACCAAAGATCTCCTGAACATACATCTTTGCCACTCGGCGTGGGGTTCCTCTGAGGCTATCATCCTCAAGATCCAAACCAAGGGTTTCCATGATCCCACGGACATGTTCCTCTACACGCGCCATCTTTTCCTCATTGCTCAAAGCAAAGGCATCGTCCCTGAGCGGCGTAGCAGGGTTGTTGGAGATGTGGGCATCCCCGATGGATTCAATGAGTTCGTCCACCATGGGAATTCCTCCTCTTGTCTTACGTTCTTTCATCCGTCAATATTGATCCGCAAAGGCGGCAAATACCACTAAAAATGAGTCTGCAAAGGTACGGGAAATTCCTGTCAACCCGAATTTCCCAACCTGACCCCTGTAAAGAAGAAACCCCGCATTTGCGGGGTTGTTCTTTTTTAATCGATAATGATGGGTCCACCGATCTGTTCCAGATAATCGATCAGCCCCTGCGTCTTGGTATTCAAGGACTCGATCCTGGGTTCCAGGCGATCCATACCCTTTTTGACCATCTCAAGACCTTCCCTTTGCATTTGGGTGGGTTGGCTGGTCGAGTAATAGCTGGTCCAAACCACCATTCCCATTCTGCCGTTCAAACCGGGTAGGGTCTCGAATTCTCTTTTGCTTAAAGATTGATCCCCGTTCAGATCGATCTCGATCTCATTCATTTCTTTTTCCATATCCCGAAGATTGTTCAGGTAGGTGAGGTCTGCCCCAGGTGTATTTCGAATGCCAGCCTTGAGTTTGGTGATCCTTTCCTGGATCTTCTTGTATGCCGCATTCAAGGCGCGAAGCTCACGATTCACCTTGTCGATCTCACTTTGGAAAACGAAAAGTTCAGATGGGCTAGGTGCCGGTAGGGTACTTTGCTTGAGATGCTTGAGGCGGAATGGTGTGGACCCTACGAGTGGACGAACCTTTCCATTCTCGCTGATCATCAAACGGACGGAATAATTTCCTTCCGGTGCAAGAAAAGCTTGCTGGGCATTGGTTTGGGGAGCTCCATTGATGCTTACGGAGGCGTTGCTGGCGAATCGACCGTCCCAGGTGATCCGTTGTACTCCCGCGCCCGGAGCGGTGGTGATCCTGCGGATCTCATTACCTTCAGAATCTGAGATCACAAAGATCAGATAGGACGATTCTTCCTGATCCTCTGCTCTTAGTTCCTCTGCCGAGGGATATTTAATGGTCTCAGCTTCCTTTTCTACAGACTTCCTCTTCTGCTTCAAGGTCTTGGGCGCCTCCTTGATAAAATAGGTGAAGGTTGCTCCAACAGGGGGATTTGGCGCCATATAATAAGAAGAACCCAGAAACCCGGGAGGGTTATAGCCAAGAGGGGAAGCCTCCAGATAAAGAAGACCGTCCTTGATGGGAAAAATATGGGCTTCTTTCTGGACCAACTCGTTGGAGATGTGCCGCAGTGGAGAATAATCGTCCAGGATATAGAATCCACGGCCGAAAGAGGCAAGGACCAGATCATTCTCCCTTCTTTGGATATCAATATCCCGAATAGCGATGGTTGGAAGACCGGCCTTGAGTTGGATCCATTTCTCACCACCGTCGATGGTGAAGAATACCCCAAATTCTGTTCCCACAAAAAGAAGTCCGGGGTTCTTGTGGTCTTCAGCAATGGCGTAAACGGACCCTTTCTCCGGAAGATTTCCGGTGATGGAGGTCCAACTTTTTCCCTGATTGGTGCTCTTTAGGAGATAAGGTTTGAAATCTCCATTCTTGTGATTGTTGAAAGCAGCATAGATGACATTCTCGTCATGCAAAGACGGTGTCAATGCCTGAACATAGGTGTTCTCAGGGATTCCGGGGAAACTCTCATATTTCTTCCAGTTGCCTCCATCATCCTCTGTCACCTGGATCAATCCATCATCTGTGCCGATATACAATAGACCCTTTTTCAATGGGGATTCTGCCAGAGAAACGATATTACCATAGATGGTGGTGCTTTTGTTCTTGGCGACCGCATCCACGCTCCAAACCTTTCCCATCACTGGGAGAGCGTTGCGATCGATCTGTTGGGTAAGGTCCTCACTGATCCTGGACCAGGTATTTCCCTGATCGCTACTCTTGAAGACCTTATTTGCAGCGAAGTAGAGCGTCTTGTGGTCATGAGGTGAGATGAGTAGAGGTGCATCCCAATTCCAACGGAAGGCTTTTTCTCCCTCCCTTGGTTGAGGTTGAATGTAGATCGCATCCCCACTCTTTCTGTCAAAGCGAACCAGACCACCATACTGCGCCTGTGCATAGACGATATTAGGTTCTTCCGGATCCACCTGGCTTTCGAATCCATCCCCTGTATTGGTGACAAACCAGTCACTGTTCACGATCCCACGACGGTTGGTGGTTCTCGAGGGACCTCCAAGACTGAAATTGTCCTGTGTACCACCATAGACATTGTAGAAGGGACTGTCGTTATCCACCGCTACGCGATAGAATTGTGTGACGGGTAAGTTGGTTTTGAAGTGCCAGTTCTCTGCATTGTCCCAGGTCTCATATAGACCTCCATCACAACCCATGATCATTTGCTCAGGGTCCTTTGGGTTGATCCAAAGACAATGATTGTCCACGTGTTTTCCCTTTTCTCCGACCTGTTGAAAGGTCTTTCCGCCGTCGCGTGTCACCTGAGCCCAGGTGTCCATGCTGTAAACGATATTGGGATCGGTCGGATGAGGGATCAACTCAACGTAGTAATTACCACTGGTGCTGTGATCACTCATTTTTTGGAAGCTCGCCCCGCGGTCGTTGGATCGGTAAAATCCGGATTCCTCGACAAGCGCATAGACCACATCCGGCTGGGTAGGAGGGATGGCCAATGCGATCCGACCCTTATCCCCGGAAGGAAGACCCTTTTCCAACTTATTCCAGGTCTTTCCCGCATCGGTCGATTTGTAAATAGCAGATTCCGGACCACCAGAGATATAGGTCCAGACATGCCGACGTCTTTGATGAGCTGCGGCATAAAGGACGTCTGGGTTTCTCGGGTCGAAATGAATCTCATTGAACCCCGTATTCTCACTTACTTCAAGAACCTTCTCCCAATTCTTTCCACCATCGGTGGTCTTGTAGATCCCTCGGTCACCACCAGCACTCCAAAGTGGACCGTAAGCAGCAACGTAAACGATATTCGAGTTCTTTGGGTGGACCTTGATCATCCCGATGTGTTCAGAATCCTTAAGGCCAACGTTCTTCCAACTTTTCCCTCCATCCTCACTTTTATACAATCCATCGCCATAGGCCACCGAACGCTGGTTGTTGTTCTCTCCGGTGCCCACCCATATGATATTGGGATTATTGGGATCGATCGTCACACAGCCTATTGAATAGGATCCCTGACCATCGAATATGGGAAAATAGGTTACCCCATGGTTCTCCGTTTTCCAAACACCGCCTGAGGCAGTGGCCACATAATAGGTGCTCTGATCCTGGGGGTGAACAGCGATATCCGCAACCCTGCCCGAAGTAGTGGCCGGTCCGATATTCCTTAATTTCAATCCACCAAGGGAAGTTTTTTCCAAAGGACTTTTATTCTCCTCACTGGAATTCTTGTCCTTCTTTTGACCAAAAGCAAACAGAAAAGCCCCCGAAAGGAGGGCAACGAGTATGGTTCTCTTCATGACAGTAAAGCAGGTTTGCTACGAATATAATATAATCCGCAGGCTTTACTATTTAAGACGGAAGTAGAATCCTACGTTAAAGAGGGAGCGAGTCTCATTGAGGTTGGCCCCGGCCCCAAGAGATGGACTGTAGAGATAGTAATCCTGGCTGGCATTTTGAATGGCATACGCAAGATCCACCCCCCAATGAAGGTCGTGAAACCCGATCCCCAGACCATAATGGGTCATCAAGCCTGGATCCTTCAGCATGTTCGAGCGCACAGAAGAGGAGAATGGAGAGGTAGCGAACCCACCGCCACCGCGGAAAGCGAACTTACCAGCCCGGATCTCGGCACCGACCCTAAGGTTATGGCCAAAGGCGAGGAGATCATCAATATCCCTATTGAGGTATTCCATCGAAAAATCCGGAGCTCCAGTATTTTGCCAGGGATAGGCCATCAGATCATAATCCACGGATAGGAACCCTGCCTTACCAAAAACGTAAGCAGCGCTGGCGGTCAAACGCGGTGCAGAACTCATCCGCCATACATATGGATAGGTTTCAATGGAAGAGGGCTCCGTTTCGGATCCATTGACGAATCGGGTTTGCATCTCCAATGTGGTGGTCTGCTCAAAGCTATACCAGGTAGGGGATTCCAGAGCGAGTCCCACTCGTAGGTCACGGGTCAGTCGATAGATCGCACCAAACCGAAGGTTCACGCCTGTCCCAAAAATATTGTCTGTCCGATTGTAAGTGAACGACCGAATGGAGTCACCAGTGAACCCCGACTCATTGTGTGAGGTCTTCCTTCTGAAATTGACAAACTGAATGTTCAGACTTCCCCCAAGGTAAAGGCGATCCATCAGTGAAGCCCCACCACTGATCCCAAACTCGTTCTTGGAACCATTTTGATCGATGGTCACATACTGAGATACTGGAATTCCAGTAGCAGGAGTGGAATATTGATTGTTGGCATCCGGGTTTATGAGATAATGATCGTAGGCCAACTTTTCAGCATACAAACCATTGGATTCAAGTTGATTAGGGGAGAATCCATTCGCATAGAAGATCCACTCATCAATGATCGATGAATAAGGGTTGTTACCACTGATGGTAGATCGAAGGTTAAAATTGTTGTTCTGATTGAAGGTGATCCCCAAGCTGTAATCCCAGGTCTCATCTGCGGATGTGAATTTCTTCACAAACCCAAGATTGTTGAGGACCATGTTCTGCTTATTCTCCGCGACACTCCCAGGGTTGATGGGGTCATTTTCTGAAAAACCCAGATAATTGGATTCGGTGAATTGATTCCTCCAGCCGAAGGAACCGGAAAGTTGGGTGTGTCGGAAAACAGCGATTCCAGCAGGGTTTATGGCGACTGCGGAAAAGTCATTCCCCAATGCTCCAAAAGCCCCACCTGTGGCCATATATCTGGGTGTCCCAAGATACATAGGGGACGAGAATCGATTCACGTCATCGATGTTCTGCGCCATGATCGAATAAGGCCCGATCAGTGAAACCGTCAGAATGATCCTTTTGACAAGCTGCATATGGGGTGAGTTTTGCCTTATCGGCGGATGGGAGCTCGACCACCTCCAACCGAAGGGGTGGCACCTCCACCACGATTATAACTTCCGCCAGAACCCCTGGAAGGAATGGATGTTCCACGAGAAGGAGCCCGTTGATATTCCTTTGATTTTTGATAGGTGGGCTGTCGTCGTTGTGGAGGGGTATATTCTCGGGTCTGTTGGGGGTTCGACCGAATGGGGGATGTTTTCACCTTTCCGGGTCTAGAATAGGTTGGAGTGGTGTTTGAGCGCACCGGTGTTACCGAACCTGCATTCTCACGAGGGTTGGCATTGGCAGGTTGATAATTCAATGGCCTTGTCGTTCCTGGAATTCGTTCAGGTTGGGCGACCCTGCCGGGGCCGATATTACTGTTACGGGTAGGAACGGGAACTGAGCGGGCATTGGAAGTATTTCCATTGGAATAATAGGTCCTGGGTGGGATGCGATCCCGAACGTATTGGACGTTCCGATCCCATCCGCCATCGCCATAGATCGGTCCCCAGCCTCCGGGATAGTAGCCATAATAGGGATTGTAGAAGCCTGGATAACCATAATAAGGGTAACCCCAGGGAGAATACCATGGATTATAGAATCCGGAGTAAAAAGGACTATAGAAGGGAGAATAAAATGGTGAATAATAGGGAGAGTAGAATGAATTGTAATAGGGATACCCGAAACCCATATTGAAGGATGAACCATAGTAGGAGTCCCAACCCATGCCGTAATAGGAGTAGGGATTCATGGCAGCAAAACCAATGGACCAGTGAATGTTAGGAGAGGTTGCTGAATAGCTTGGGGAGACGTTTGGAAGGGATTGAACATCGTCAGGATTGTAATAATCATAATCATCCCTATCCGGTTCCTCCGTCATGCTCTCATCAGAGACGATGGGTGTGGGAATATCTCCATATGCGGGGTCATAGTAGATCCCATCCTCGTAATAGTTCCTTACGATCTCATTCGTGTTGGCGCATCCTGTTGCGAACAGCACCAACGCGAAACCTCCTAAAATGAATGCTGTCCTTTTCATATTCATATATCTTAGTAACAACGCGTGCTTTTCTTTAGTTTTGCTCCCTTAAAGTTAACAAATTCCATACCAAGATATTTCAGTCGAAATGGCCAAGCATCTTACCACCCGTTCCGAAGATTATTCCAAATGGTACAACGAGCTCGTTGTAAAGGCAGACCTGGCCGAAAACTCCGGAGTACGCGGATGTATGGTCATCAAACCTTATGGTTTTGCCATTTGGGAAAAGGTTCAGGCCGAGTTGGATCGAATGTTCAAGGAGACCGGTCATGAGAATGCCTATTTTCCGCTATTCATTCCCAAATCATACTTCAGCAAGGAAGCAAGCCATGTGGATGGATTTGCTAAGGAATGTGCTGTTGTCACGCATTATCGCCTGAAAAATGATGAGGATGGCAAGGGGATCATTGTGGATCCAGAGGCCAAGCTTGAAGAGGAATTGATCGTCCGACCTACTTCGGAGACCATCATTTGGGACACCTATCGCAATTGGATCCAAAGTTACCGGGATCTTCCCCTTCTGATCAACCAGTGGGCCAATGTGGTCCGGTGGGAGATGCGAACCCGCCTTTTCCTCAGGACCGCCGAATTCCTGTGGCAAGAGGGTCATACGGCACACGCGACCAAAGAAGAGGCCATTGCCGAAGCCGAGCAAATGCTGGATGTATATGCCACCTTTGTCGAGAACTTCATGGCAATACCTGTTATCCGTGGTGTCAAATCGGAGAATGAACGCTTCGCCGGGGCCATCGAGACCTATTGTATTGAGGCTTTGATGCAGGATGGAAAGGCATTACAAGCTGGAACATCTCACTTTCTCGGTCAGAATTTCGCCAAGGCCTTTGATGTCAAGTTCCAGAATAAGGAAGGGAAGACCGAGTTTGTTTGGGCGACCTCCTGGGGTGTTTCCACGCGATTGATGGGCGCCTTGGTGATGACCCATTCCGATGACAACGGACTTGTTCTGCCCCCCAACCTCGCTCCGATCCAGGTGGTGATCGTACCGATCTATAAGGGGATCGATCAATTGGAAGAGATATCCGTCGTTGCGAAGAAGATCCAATCTGAATTGAGATCCAGAGGAATATCTGTGAAGTTCGATGATCGGGATACCCATAAGCCCGGATGGAAGTTCAACGAATACGAGCTCAAGGGGGTGCCGGTAAGGATCGCCATCGGTCCAAAGGATCTCGAAAAGGGAACTGTAGAGATCGCTCGACGAGACACACTCGAGAAGGAATTCCTCCAGCAGGCAGATGTTGCCAATAAGGTGGAGCATTTGCTGGAACAGATCCAGAAGAACCTTTATCAAAAGGCATTGGATTTCAGGGAGGAAAGCACCTACAGGGCTGACTCCTGGGATGAATTTGTAGATATTATCGAGAATAAGGGGGGATTTGTCTATGCACATTGGGATGGAACCCCCGAGACGGAAGAGATCATCAAAGAAAAGACCAAGGCCACCATTCGATGTATCCCATTGGATGCAAAGAAGGAAAGTGGGAAATGTATCCTGACCGGGAAGCCCTCTGATCGTCGGGTCATCTTTGCCAAGGCGTATTGATATGGACGAAAGATCGAAACCCAACTGCAATCAGGAGATCCTGAATGTTCTGGCGGAGAAATCCTCCACAAAACAGCTCATTTATCGAAACACACTTTCGGTTTTCGAGCAACTGAAAGCCACCCTTCAAGAGATCGCCCGAGAGCTCAATGACAACATCTGTGATATCGACAATCACGTGGTCGTCGAATTCAAGGACCGAGGGCAGTTCGAGGCGGAGATCGTTTTTTCGGGTGATACCTTGATCTTTCACATGCATACCAATGTCTTCGCCTTTGACAAGGGTCATATGGTGAACAAGATGGGTTATGTGAAAGAGGACCCACTTCGTGGATATTTTGGGATCATCAATGTCTACAATTTTCTTTCTGACAGTTTGAAATACAACAGGGTCGAGGACCTGGGATTCCTTTTGGGTCGCATCTTCATCAATAAAGACCGTCATTATTTCGTGGAGGGCCGAAGACAGTTAGGTTTCCTATTCAATGATCTGCCGCATCAGACCGTAGAGAACATGGCATTGAGAAAGATCATAGAATCGGCTATCCTACAGGCTTTGGATTTTGACCTGACCGCCCCGGATTTCAGGGATATGAGCGTTGTGACCGTCCACCAGATCCGATCGATCTCTTCCGATCTCAGGATCGCGACCTCTAAAAAGCTCGGCTTCAGAATGAGTTATGAGAACGCCCCGAAAGCCGCACGAAACAAAAAGGAAGAGGACTAGAAAAATTTTTTCAGGGGCATTTGGAGGAATGGATTTTTGAACTACATTTGCACCCGCAATCGCAGCCAAGGTTACGGTTGCACGTTCATTGAGGCCCATTCGTCTATCGGTTAGGACGCCAGATTTTCATTCTGGAAAGAGGGGTTCGATTCCCCTATGGGCTACAACTTTTTACGAAAGGAAAGACAAGAAAGATGGCAAATCACAAATCAGCACTCAAGAGGATCAGACAAGACGCTAAGAAGCGTGTACACAATGCGTATTATCACAAGACAGCGCGTAATGCTGTGCGTCGCCTCCGTGCAATTACCGATAAGAAGGAAGCATCCAGCATCCTTCCCAAGGTGTCCTCCATGCTCGATAAACTTGTAAAAAAGAATATCATTCACCGCAATAAGGCTGCTAACCTCAAGTCTAGCCTTTCAAAGCACGTGAATAGCCTCTAAGGATTTCTTGAAACCACGATAGAAAGCCACCTCTATGGGTGGCTTTTTTTTTTTCCTATGTTTTTTGCGTATATTTAAGGGGTGTTATAAATTACTTCTGATAAAAACCTCTGGATCCATACGAACCTGGGCCGAAGATGACCGGCCAAGAGAGAAGCTCCTACAAAAGGGGAGGCTCTCCCTTTCCAATGCAGAACTCATAGCCATTATACTGGGTTCAGGGAATCGAACCCAGACAGCTGTGGATCTGGGTAAGGAGATACTACGATCTGTGGATGACGACCTTCGATCCTTTAGCAAGCTCACCATTCACGACCTGAAGAAATTCAACGGCGTAGGTGAGGCTAAAGCGGTATCCATGGTAGCAGCCATGGAACTCTCTCGGAGGATCCGTCATTCAACTCCACAAAAGCACGAGATCATCTCCAGCAGTCGGGATGCTTTCAGCGTGCTCCTTCCCCTGATGGAACAATTGCCCCACGAGGAATTCTGGGTCCTTTATCTGAGTAATGCCAATCGCGTACTTGAAAAGAGGAAGATCTCCAGCGGAGGGATCACCGGAACCGTTGCAGATACTCGACTGATCTTCCGAGGTGCCCTGGAGGTAGGCGCAACCGCGGTGATCCTTTCTCATAATCACCCATCGGGCAAAAAGAAACCCAGTCAGGCAGATGTCGTATTGACCAAGAAGGTTTTTGAAGCCGGAGATGTGATGGAGGTGAAAGTTCTCGATCATATCATTATCGCAGATACAGATTATTTTAGCTTTGCTGACGAAGGAATGATCGGATAAAGCAAAGCGAATGATAAAGCTGGCTCACCTGGTGGGGGCCCGCCCTCAATTCATCAAGGCAGGAGCGATCTGCCGTGCCTTGAACGAGGGATACGCCAACCGTTTTCAACAGACCCTTATTCATACGGGACAACATTATGACACCTCCATGTCAGAGGTGTTCTTCAAAGATCTGGACATCCCTATGCCAGATACGAACCTCGAAGTAGGTTCGGGTTCCCATGCCGTTCAGACCGCAAGGATCATGGAGCGTCTGGAGCCCGTTCTCCGATCCCTTCAGCCGGATGTAATTCTCCTTTATGGGGATACCAACTCGACCTTGGCCGGTGCTGTGGTAGCGTCCAAAATGGGAATCCCCATTGCTCATATCGAAGCGGGAATGCGGTCCTTCAATCATGCCATGCCCGAAGAGATCAATCGTGTACTGACCGATCATGCATCCACATTTCTTTATTGCCCTTCTCAGGAAAGTGTAAAGAATCTGGCTCGTGAAGGACTGATCCATCACGATGACCCCTCGATCGGAAAACCCGTGGTCGAAATGGTGGGCGATGTGATGTATGACAACTGCCGGTTCATCCAGAATAATGTGGGACGAAGGGAAACCGACATTCCCTATGCCTTGATGACCATTCACAGGAACTACAATACAGACGACCCTGAGCGGTTATCAGCGATCTTGGATACGGTGGATAGGACTTTCTTTTCTCTTGGTTGGAAGGTGAGATTTCCCATTCATCCAAGGACCGAAAAGGTGATTCCAGCCAGAGATTGGAAGTCCATTGAATTGGTTCAACCGCTGGGATTCTCTGAAATGGCCTCTCTTATCATGGGGTCAAGAATGGTGATCACTGATTCGGGGGGGCTACAAAAAGAGGCCTATTACTTTGAGCGACCGATCGTTCTCCTTCGAGAAGAGACCGAATGGATAGAGATATTCGAAACCGGCGCTGGAGTCATGGTTGGTGCGGATCCCGAAAGATTGGAGAAGGCCATTCGCGAATTTTCTTCTCACCCACCCCAATTATTTCCACCTCTTTATGGAAAGGGGAATTCCAGTGCCCTCATCCTGGAGAGCCTCAGTAAGTACCTGTCAAGATAGACCCATGCAAGATTACCTACGACAATGGAGTTTGCTGATCCGTAGTAAAAGGGGTAGGAAACTCCTGTATGCTGAGATCAACAAATGGATCTACCTGAAGGCATATGTGCGACGAACCGGAAAAGTGGAAAAGGAAAAGGCGTTGCGTGAAGCTGCTTCCTGGTTTCTATACAATCAGCATCAAATGGAAGATGATGGTTTTGGAACCTTTTACCTTTTTAAAGGATGGACAAGTTCTTATCCTGAGACCACCGGATATATCATTCCAACTCTGATCGAGTTTTCCAGAATATCCGGCGACAGCCGATTCAGCGATTCAGCCCGCAAAGGATTAGACTGGTTATTGTCCATCCAAAAACAGGAAGGAGGATGGCAAAGTGGTTATGTTCATCAGGATAGGCCAGCCATCGTGTTCAATACCGGGCAGGTGATACGCGGTATGATCTCAGGATACAAAGCCTTTGGCGATGAGAGGTATCTAATATCTGCTGTCAGGGCAGGAGATTGGTTAGCCAGTATTCAGCATCCCGATGGATATTTTGATCGTCATGTTTATATGGATGCCGTCCGGGTGTATGAAACGTACGCAGTGGCTCCTCTTTGTGAGCTCTCAAAACTCGCTGATCGACCCGATCTTGCAGAAGTGGCATTGAAGATTGCTCGATGGGTGGCCGGGAAAAAACAACATTCCAATGGCTGGTTCCCCGATGCTGACAATACCCTTCACAAGAATAGCAGGCCCATCCTTCATACCATAGCGTACACGATCGATGGACTTTTGGATGTGGCGTTATTCCACAAGGATGAGGACATCCTGATATCAGCCGAAAGGCCGGCCCGAATCCTCCTTGAGCGTTTTTTGGATACGGGAACCCTTCCTGGGAGATTCGACTCCAAATGGTCTGGATCTGAATCCCTCATTACAACAGGTTGTGCGCAAATGGCCATTATTTGGAATAAACTATATGGCCTCACCGGAGCGGAGGAATGGAAAAAGGGGCAAAAGGGGATGAATGATCTACTGACCGCGATCCATCAAAGGCCGGTGCATGAGACAAGAGATACGAGGGGAGCCATTTTTGGATCATTTCCCTTCTGGGGTCGATATGAACCCTTCGGTTGTCCCAACTGGGCCACCAAATACTTCATGGATACGTTAATGTTGGAAAAAGGGGATTGAAATGGGGATCAAGGATCATATTCGACGTTTTATCCCATCGTTTATCCTTGACTGGTATCGTCAGAGGAAAAAGGCTTCGGTTCGAAAGGACCTGAAGGATCAAAGAGATCGGGGCGAGATCATCTCACAGAATCAATTGGTCAGTCAATTGAAAGGGATGGGAATAGAAAAAGGTGATCTCCTTTTGGTCCATTCCTCTATGAGCAAGATCGGCTTTCTGAAAGAAGGTCCACAAACCCTGATCAATGCCATCCTCGAGGTTTTGGGACCGGAAGGAACTCTGGTCATGCCAAGCTCACCAGTGGATCGATTACAACTGGACCACATCCGACTCGAACAAGTCTTTGATGTTCGCAACACCCCAAGTCGAATGGGAGCGATCACCGAAAGGTTCCGAAAGATGCCCGGGGTTATAAGGAGCATTCACCCGACAGAACCGGTCTGCGCATTGGGCCCGCTGGCCGATTATATCACTGGGGATCATCTGGGGCGAATTACGCCTTATGATGACCACTCCCCTTGGTACAGGGTAGCGGAGAAAAAAGGAAAGATCCTCTATGTGGGGGTCACTCTCATCAATTCGGGAACAAGCCTTCACGTGCTGGAGGATGCAGTGGATTTTAAGTTTCCGGTCTACCTTAATGAGGTATTCACTGTAACCGTAGTTGACCATGAAGGTCG
>JAJLJK010000119.1:0-3562 GCA_033844885.1 Bacteroidota bacterium
AAACGCGCACCCTCGGCCGACCGTAAGTTGAATTCTTTTCCTCCCAATAGGTTTAACACATAGTTCCCATTAAAAGCCGTACTACGCCAGACCTCATCACTTCCCTTATACTCAGACTGGTACAGAGACGCTGTTCCCAAAAAATAAAATCCTCTTTGAAGGAATTTCTCGACCGTGATATCCACGCCATAATTCCTTCCAAGACCTCCATTCACCAGCGTATCTGGAAGAGCAAAATCAAAAGAACCGGCATTCAAGGTTGAATAAGGCGAGGCAAAGGGGCGGACACCAGCATCGAAGACATGCTGATAATAGGTTTCTACCTTGGCGTGGATCCCGTTCAGGAAGGTTAGGTCATAACCCAGGACAAAGTGGTGGCTCTTCGTGAAACCCAGATCCTCGTTAGGACGAAAATAGCCTCCATTTTCCCAGACCTGCTTGAAGAGTACCTGAAGCAGAGGCATCTGGCTATGCAATCCATATCCGAAACTAAGGCTTTGTTGGTCATCGATCTCATATTTCATTCCAAACCTCGGTTCGACCGATGTGGCCCCTGTGTAGGTAAGATGCATGAGGTGAAGACCCAAATTAGTGGTCCATCGACCTTTGCGAAACTCCCAGTTGGCATAAGGCTGTAAAAGCTGGGTACTTCCCTGAGCATCCCGAATGGATCTGAATCGATCATCACCAAAGACATATATGGAATCATTATAGTCATAACCCAATTGTTTGCCAATGAACCCCAATCTCAGATTGTTACTGGCATTTACCTTTCGGTTGATGTATGCATGGGCCTGAAGAGTGGTCTGAAGAAAATCACCCCGGTAATTGGGATTCGGATTCTCGAGGTTAGGATCGAGCGTATCAATACGGGTGATATTCCGGATGGACGATGCCGAAAGGGTCAGTTTGTAGTAGGTCTTATTATTGAACAGGTACTTATGGGATGCTCCGGCAACCATGGTTCTCACTCGATTTCGAAGGTCCTGCCCATTGCTGTAAAGATTGGTTCCACCCTCTTCCTCCTTCGTTTCACTATCCAGAAAGTCAATGGCAGAGTTTCCCGCGATCCCAAATAGGGTAAAGGTGCCTCCCTTTTGAGTGGGTAGATTCAATTTGAAAGTAAGGTCCTGGTATTCAGGAATGGCTGTTCCTGTGCCAAAATTCACCCCGAGGGCACTCATGACACCCAGAGTGGAATATCGGGCATTCACCAGATAGCTGGATCGTCGCTCCCGATTGATGGGCCCCTCTGCACCCAGTTCAAACCCGTTGAATCCGATCTGGCCGAGAAACTCATGCTTATCGTAGTTACCGTTTCTCATTTGCAGGTCAAAAACACCACTGATACCATTCCCGTACATGGAAGGGAAGGCCCCGGTAAGGAAATCCGAATTGGCAAGGACATTGTTATTCAGCATGCTCACCGGCCCTCCGGTGGCTCCTACTCCCCCAAAATGGTTGGGATTGGGAATATCCACATCCTCCATTCGCCAGATCAATCCAAAGGGTGAGTTTCCTCGGATGACAATGTCATTGACCGCATCATTGGTTCTTTGAACCCCGGCAAAATTTGAGGCCATTCTGGAGATATCATTGTTTGCACCAGCGTATCTCTTGCTCTCTTCTATGGTAAATTGCCGTCCACTCACGGTGACCATTTCATTTTTGGGTTGCTCCTTATCCTCGGCAATGATGGTGACCTCATTCAAGGTGGTCGTCTGTTCCACCATTTGAACATTAAGGATCAGCTCCTTGCTGGCGATCAACTCAATATTGGTCAAACGAATTGGCTCATACCCCATCATTGTGAAGGCAACATCGACCCTTCCCACAGGGACCTTGATTATTTCATAATAGCCTTCAGGATCAGTAATGCCGGAAACTTTCTTTGAAGGATCCCCTGAGGACCAAACTTGAATGACCGTTCCCGGAATCGGAGCTTGTGAGTATTTGTCGATCACGCGACCGCGAATGGTTTGCGTGAAATTCTGACCATAAGAAGATATGCTCAGAAGGAGACCCGAAAGAATAATGATGGACCTTAAGACAGCTTTCATGAGGTTGATGATTGATTGGAGCGGTAAAATTGAGGTGCTTCCATCATCTTTCCCCATAAAAAGGAGTGAACCGGGAAAATTCGGGAACGAATCGGGTCATTGCCAGGAATGGATCTCATGAGGTGCATCCGCATGGAGGTACACCAACATTCTCTTCACGGACTCTCCGGTGATCTCCTCGAGTACTTCCGCATACTCATCTACCTGCTTGACATTCTTATCGACCACTTCCCCCGTCTTGAAATCCATGATCACCCATCCCTTTTGGGTTCGCACCATTCTGTCCGGTCGGAGGACCCTACCCTCAGGGAGGATCAGATCCCTTTCTGAAAGGACCTCGACATCAGGCCGGTAGAGCTCGACCACCTCATCCATCGAAAAGAGCTTCTGCAGAATGACCTGGGCCTTTTGTGCTTCTGAAGAAGTGATCCGCCCCTCTTCCATCCAATGTTGGATAACCGAAGCTGTTTCCTCCGGAACCTGGATCTCTTCCAAAAGTCGATGGACCAGATTGCCCCAATATCTTGGATTCTCTTGCCTTTCTTCCCAATCCTGAGGCGCGGTACGTGAGATCCTGGCAACATCCACCCAATCTCGCGAATACCAGGTGGATGGTGTTGGCTTCTCTCCGATCCCTTTTTTGGTGGGTTCAGGCAATTCTCCATAGGTGAAAACCCCCGTTTCAGGATCCACCTCCGGCCGGAGAAAATCAAAATTAGCAGCTACGGTGTTGGAACCCCTTCGATTGGCTTCGGAGGGGGTAGTGAAGATGTACAATCGATCCTTGGGTCTCGTCATCCCCACATACAAAAGGTTGAGATTGTCAAACCGACCTTGTTGAACTCCTTGGTCGTAAGCAGATCTCAGGTTGGGGTCGTCATCGGTACTCCTGGGTCGCACCTTAGCCCTTTCGAGAGGAATACTCTGCGGAACATCCATCCAAAGCGCATCCACCCCACGATCGGACCAATCCGCAAATGGAATGATCACCACCGGAAATTGGAGGCCCTTCGATTTATGCAGGGTGAGAACTTTCACAGCGTGATTGCTTTCAGGGATATCCAATGCAAGTCCATCCGCCTTGCGTTCCCACCAGTCAAAGAACGTGGCCAGACTTGCCCCTGATCTTTGTGAAAATGAATATACCTGATCAAGAAATGATTGGACGAAAGCATTTGGATCATTGAGAAATCCGAAGATCCTGGTGAGGTGTTCTACCTGCGCATAAAGTCCAACAGACTCTTCGGACCACCCTTCCCAGCCCGGGATAAGCTCACCCAATGTCCTGATGAGGTTCTCATGATTCAAATGGAGGAGCTTCGAATAGAAGCCATGGGGGTCGTTTTGATCGACATCGACCAGTCTGTTCTCGACCAATCCTTCCAGCACATCGAACCTCAAGGTGTTATTCTCGGGCGCATAACCCCATTTCATGGTACTGTAGATAAGACGAACCTCTTTGCTGTTGCGAACATAAAGAGTGTCGCTCCCTACCACATCGA
>JAJLJK010000120.1:0-2213 GCA_033844885.1 Bacteroidota bacterium
TCGACCCTTTCGGGCATTTTGGCGTAAACCTCCTTGATCATGTCTATATCGAATACCATAAGATTGAATTTTTCAGATTGAATGGAAAGGAGTGCAAAATTAGGGATTTATCACTGAAAATGATAGCGATTTAAGGCATTCGCAAGGATTCAATGAAGAATTCAGAAGTTCGCAAAATCAGACCGAATTGTGTCGTGATTTTGAAAGGAATCGAAATTCCTAGCCCTGATTTTGAAAAAAATCGAGGATCAGATCATGGTTTGAGGAAGCGGTCGCTTCTCTGCACTCCATCATGTTCAAATTGAAGGACATGAATCCCTGTGGAAAGAAGGCGAATATCAATGAGGTTCCTACCTGTTCTACCCGTTCCCTCTAAAATCGTGCGCCCTTGAAGATCGATGACCCTCCAATTCAACCTTCCTTTGGCTTCGAAATCAATGACCAGTTCATCCTCGCGAACGAACCATTTGAGTTTTTCCATTAACAACTCCGCCTGATCCAGGAAAACACTTCCCGCCTGGATCGGTCCTTCGTCCTTGGTGGAAACCGAAAAATCCTTTAGGGTAAAACTCTTAGAAGAATCAGAAACATTCAATCGGGCCCACCCAAAGAGAGTAGAATCCCCGACATTGATCAAAAGTCCGAGGTAACCATCCTCAACTGGCCCTACCCAATTCGAATTAGGGTATCCTCCCTGTCCATCCACAACAAAGGCCATGTATCCGTAATTATTGGACCCTCCGACCCCATTGAAATTGGAGTTTCTGAAAATGGTATTACCGGGAAGGAGTCTTGCCGGATAATTGTATCCATTCAAGGCCTCTCCCACTACCTTGTTTCCAACCGAATCCAGTGGTGTGATGAAAATCGCATTAGTGTTTCCTACCAACCCTGAGTCAACGAACTGGATGATCCTGAAATCATCCCTTCCATCCTGATTCAGATCCAGATCATAGAATCCTCCATTTGTATCGATGGTGGTATCAGGGATATCTGTATACATCTCTTGTGCAGTCAGAGGGGTCACACCGGCGACCGCGCCCGCAATGGAAGAATATCTGAGGATCCTTTCTCTTAGATCTTTATTCATGATAGAATATGCGATTTTGGGCGTTGAAATTACCAATTTTCCATTGAGCCTCCACGGCTATTCTGAGCGGATGATGGACATCCACTTTTTGGAATGGGTTATTCCCAAAAAGTCTTGAATATCACGGATCTGTTTCTCTTCTCTATTCTTTAATCGTTCGTAGGAAACCTCGATCCACTGAATATGAGGTTGGTCGTCCAACCACTTTCGGGTCCTTTCCCTCTCATTCTCGAGTTGCATTGCCAGATCAAGGGGAAATTCCGTTCGAGATTCACCCTTCAAACGATCCTGGGACCGTATGACTTCTGAGATCTCACGATTCATAAAAATGACCTTGTAATGCGCCTTAGGTGGGATAAAGCGGATCAAAGGAACCACAATTTTCAAAGCCTTCCCTTCAGCCTCCTCTATCATTTGTGAGGTGTAAGGCAGTTCTTTAATGGATTCTAGTTCAAAGTACCCATCCGGGTTAAATGGGTCTGCCTTTCTTTGACCATCTGACAGGACCGGGATCCCTGAATTATCCAATATCTGCATCATCAAGCTGGTCCCAGACCTGGGTAGCCCGGTGACCACCCAAATGAGGGGGAGTTTTTCAAGGTCCTTTGTCTTTTCTGGAGTGATCGACCGTTTCCATTCGAGCAGATCGGCTCGGCCAGGACGGTATTTCAGCGCCACCTCTATCGCCTTTTGGGCCTCGTCCAACATTCCCAAATGATGAAAGGTACGGGAAAGTAGATAGTGAGCGTCGGGCTGAACAAACCGGAATCCGGTACTTTGCAAAAGCTGATCCAGGGCTTCTTCCCATTCTCTTCGTTCGAAATGGATACATCCTCTCAGAAAACACACTTCATCATCCTCGGCCAGGGAATCCAAAATAAGACCTGCAGACTCAAATCCACCTTCTGAGATCCAGGCACGTGCTATGATCTTATCAACCATAGGGTCTCGCGGAAGTGCACCCAGATATTCTCTGGCAATAATGGGTCTCCCAAGGATCATGGAATGAACCCCTTTGAAAAAGATCAACCACCTAGAATCAGGAGCCAGTTCCTGAAGGCGTTTTATTGTTTCTTCCAATTCCGCCACGTTTCCAGCTTGCCAGGCGATCATTCCCAATTCC
>JAJLJK010000121.1:0-25368 GCA_033844885.1 Bacteroidota bacterium
CGGCTTTTGGAAGAAACCGTAGGTCGAGAAGAATGGGACTCGTTCTTGAGAGAGTATTTCGAGACCTACAAGTTCCAGAGCATGGATACCGAAAGGTTCCTTTCTTTGCTCAAGGATAGCTTACTAAGCGAAAAACAGATCGCCGATGTGGATCTTCACGCCTGGGTCTATGGAGCAGGACTACCTGCCAATGCACCCCACCCACAAAGTGATCGGTTCCAAAGGGTAGAAGAGGTTCTGGCCACCTTCGTTGAAAACGGGTCTTTACCACCAGCGGATACTACAGAGTTGTGGACCACGCATGAGTGGCTCCACTTTATCAATCGTATTCCAAAGGACGTGACCCTTGAGCAATTGACCGCCCTAGATAAGGCCTACGGCTTTACCAATAGCGGAAATGCAGAGATCCTGGCTGCGTGGTTCCAACCCACCATCCGACATCACTACATGCCAATTTATCCGGCAGTGGAAGATTTCCTGATCCATGTTGGTCGACGCAAATTCCTTACGCCTACTTACCGCGCTATGAAGGAGAGCGAACAATTGGATCGTGCACGGGAGATCTACACCAAGGCCAGACCCAATTATCATTCGGTCTCTCAACAGACCATGGATGATCTACTTGGGGTTGAGGGTTGAAGGTTTTGGGTTGAAGGTGGAAGGTTGAATGAGGTTGACTTGAGGAATATTGAATGGATGAAAGGGAATGGTCCTACCTAGGCATCCCCTTTGCCATTTTTATCCTTCATCATCCACTTCTTCGGTCTTGACATCTTGATCCATGACCTTTCCTGAAGCCACTTCGCGGTGAATCTTCCATTGGCCGTCCTCTTTTTTCAGAATGACCAGAAATGAGTCTCTCAGTACAATGACATTTCCCTCTTCGTCGGAGGTGTAAACGGTACTTGTGCCCCAGTCATAGGCCATGGAATCGTTCAGAATTACGGTCTCAGAGGGATGCATTACAATGCTGTCATAAGGGAAAAGCCCACGTTCACCACGTAAACGTTGCATCTCTATCCATTGAGGCATTCCTGGACCAATGGTCTTTACATCCTTAGTGGCCATCGGACGTAAATTCTCGTATTTCTGCTCTTTGATATTCTTCTCAAACATATCCCTCAGGTCCTCAATTGCCTGCATCTCAGCTTGAACGTCAATTGAGGGAAGTTCCTGGATCGGTTCTTTTGGTGGTTGAGGCTCACATCCAAACATGAAAAAACCGATGACAAGTATGACAAAATATCTCATATTCCGTTGATTTTTAATGTCGTCTAATATAACACATCTGAAGTTTTTTAGATAGTGAAGGGATTTGAAAGGATGTGGTACCCTTTGAAGTCCTGATTCGTACTTCAAAAATGCGACCCCATATGCGGTAATTCGAGCGGTCTAGGCCTTCCTGAGTTCCAATAGGGTGATCTCAGGCCATATTCCCACACGGCCGGGGAATGCCAGATATCCGAATCCACGATTCACATAGAGATATTTACCCAGATCCTCATACAAACCGGCCCATTTTGGGTATCTGTATTTGACCGGGCTCCACTTGATCCAACCGGGGATCTCGATCCCGAATTGCATCCCGTGGGTATGTCCACTCAAGGTCAGGTGAACCTTGTGGGAATGGACCTTTACTTTTTCGTCAAAGTGTGTGGGATCATGGGATAGTAGAACGGTGAATGCGTCCTCCGGAGAACCTTTCAATGCCTTGTCCAGATCTCCTTTTTGTGGGAATGGAGGATGTCCCCAATTCTCAACCCCGGCCAGCAAGAGCTTCTGGCCATCCTTTTCGAGGATCCTATGTTCATTCCGCAAAAGATCGAAACCTAGGTCTTGATGTACCTGATAAAGATCTTCCATGTTGGATTCCTTGGCCTCATCAGAGGACCATGTCACGTAATCTCCATAATCATGGTTGCCGAGGATCGAGAATTGTCCAAATGGAGCACGAATGGAACCAAAGGTGTCCATCCACTTCATCATTTCCTCAGCTCGGTTGTTGACCAGATCTCCGGTGAAAACGAATAGGTCGGCCTTTTGCTCGTTCAGGAGATCCACGCCGTATTGAACCTTTTCCTTATCGTCGAAACTACCGGAGTGAACGTCAGATAACTGAGCAATGACAAAGCCATCAAAGGCGTCGGGGAGATCGTCAAAATAGATCACCTTTCGGATAACCCTGAAATCATACTTTCCCTTCCACATCCCATACATGATCGATCCAAAGGGGACGGCAGCCAAACCAAGAGCCACCTGACTGATGAATTTCCGTCGCGAAGGAATGGTCGGCCCGGAACGTTCAGGTAGGGGTTTTGCTTTCGACCCGGTGATCTTCCGCCGCAAGGCTCGAACCCCACCCCAGAAGATCCGAAAAAGATCCTCCGAAAGAAGCAGAATGATGACCAGCAATTTGGGGATGTAAAACAGGATGAAATACCCAATAAACGGATTGATCACCTTTCGGGGACTGGCTGCCGGATCAAAAGCAGTAAGGGTATAAAGTACATAGGCATACCCCAATCCGGTGATTGACCAAAAGATGACAGGAACCCATAGCTTTCGATAGAAAATGGTCCGAACCCCCTGATAAAAGTACAGGTCGATCAGGAACATGAACAAAAGTAGGAGGGCAAACACGCCCAAGGCACCTGCCATGGTCATTCAATTTCGGAACACAAAGGTATGGTGGTTGTCATCGCCATCATAGGATCAGTACCACTCTAACCACTCCAAGGTGAAAAAGATCAATCCTCGAACCCACAAAGTGTCCTTTTCATCCTTTGCGCTTCTTCCACAGACACCTTGTATACCCGGGTACTACAATTTCGAAGGCCACGACAATTCTGATCGAGATGATACCGCTTGGATTGAGGTCCCTTGCAGATATACACATCGGTCAAAAGGGTAGGGGATGAAAGGGTGATCCAGGCTAGAACTCCCAAACTGATCGTTAAGGAGCGGAGGATGACCATAGAACCGTTCATTGGGTTGGCGATTTACGCCTATCAAGGTACGAAAGTCATTCCTTCTTTTTCCCGACCAACCGAAGATCATAGAGATCCTTTCTGCGGTCCTTGAGAGTATGGACACTACCGTATTCATGGAGTTCCTTCAACAAACTCAGATCCACATCCACCACCAGGGTCATTTCAGTATTTGGAGTGGCCTCCGCCTTGATCTGGTTATTGGGAAAGGCGAAGTCCGAAGGCGTGAAAACGGCCGATTGTGCATACTGAATGTCCATGTTGTTGACCTTAGGTAAATTACCAACACATCCTGCGATGGCAACGTAGCATTCGTTCTCGATCGCTCTTGCCATGGCACAACTCCGCACGCGCATATATCCGTTTTGGGTATCGGTCAGGAAAGGAACGAATAAGAGGTTCATTCCCTGATCTGCGTAAAGACGAGCCAGTTCTGGGAATTCCACATCATAACAGATCACAATACCGATCTTTCCACAATCGGTTTCAAAGACCTCGACCTTGTCTCCACCGGACATCCCCCAGGAACTCACTTCGGATGGGGTGATATGGATCTTTCGATAGGATTCATAGGTTCCGTTCCGGCGACACAGATAGGAGATGTTGGTCAGGGTGCCATCCTCCTCCAAATGAGGCATTGTTCCGGTGATGATGTTCACATTATAGGATACGGAGAATTCTCGGAAAACATCCAGGAGTCGAGGTGTATACCCGGCGAGTTTGCGAATGGCATCCGCTTCGCCCATGTGATTGTATTTTTCCATCAAGGGAGCATTGAAGAACTCCGGGAACATCACAAAATCACTCTTGTAGTCGCTGACCGCATCAATGAAATACTCGATCTGGTCGACCAGGGCCTCAAAATCAGGGAAGAGTCTCATCTGCCATTGGACCAGCCCCAGTCTTACTACCTGCTTGGGGGCGTTGATCAGCTTTTCATTCTCGGTATAGTAGACATTGTTCCACTCCAACAGGGTGGCAAACTCAAGACTTTCTGTATCTCCCCGAAGGTAATTCTTGAGGATCTTTTTGACGTGGAAGTCGTTACTCATCTGAAAGGTCAGGGTGGGGTCATAGATCTCTTTCATCCTCACCTTTTCAATGTACTGCCTTGGGGTCATCTCATCGGAATACTTGTTGAAGTTAGGTATCCTTCCCCCAGCTACAATGGCGCGAAGGTTGAGGTTTTCGCACAACTCCTTTCGCGCATCATACAAGCGGCGCGCCAGTCTTTTTCCTCGGTGATCCGGATGGACAAAAACATCGATTCCATATAGGACGGTTCCCTTGGGATTATGAGTGTTGAAGGTGTAGTTTCCGGTGATCTGCTCATAAGTATGATTGTCGCCGAATAGTTCATATTCGACGATCAGGCTCAGTGCAGCTCCCACGAGCTCATTATTCACATAGACCCCGATCTGACCCTCCGGAAAAACCCTCAGAAGGTCCATGATGTTCTTTTCCCTCCAATATTGCCCTCCGATTCCGGAGTAAGCCTCTATCATGGCCTCTTTCAGGGATTGATAGTCATCGATGAGCAGGTGACGTACCTCAACTTTGGTCTCCTTGGCTGCGGAGTAGTTCTCGTTGCTTGTTTCCATAGATTATCAATTCGGGGAAAAAGGACAGGAAATCGGTCTTGAAATCCCCGTAATATTCTTTCAATTCTTTCAATCCCCTCTGCATTCCGTTTCCGGGAGCAGCCCGCCGGGACATTCCCGTGAGGACGCGTTGCATCCCTTCAAAGAACTGGTAGTTGTAAAGCCAGTTCCCCTTGATCATATAGGGTAGCATGAATCGAGACCTTTCGGGCATTTCTGCTCTTCGGTCCATCAGCATTGCGTAGGCTCTCTCAGCGAACTTTTCCAATGGTTCTGTATGAAAATCCAACCAGTTCCGGGCGAGAAAGTGATCATAATAAAGGTCGACAAGTACGGCCCCATAATGACGATAGCCATCCCAGAGCCTTTCCTTGCTTTGTCTCCACATTGGATGGTGGTCGGTAAAATCATCGATCAATCGGTGATGTGTGATCCCGTCGCGTACCCCATCTGAATACAGTTCTATTTGCTTTCCGCGTACTGCATCCGCAATGAAATTCCCAAACATGAGATCTTCATCAGGATCGGAAAGGAACAAATGGGCGAGATAATTCATAAGGGGTATTTATATAACCAAAATACGGAGAATGGTTCGGATGGACCCAAAAAACAAAAGGCCGCCGAGTGGCAGCCTTTTGTAAATGATTATCTGTAGATCAGTTTTCTTCGAAGAGTTGGAACTCGTAGCTCTCCATGATAGGGTTGGCCAAAAGTTTCTTGCAGGCGGTGTCAACCTTTTCACGAGCGGCATCTTCTGAGTCCGCATCAAGCTCCAGGTGAATGTGCTTGCCAATCCGAACGTTCTCGATCTCGGGTAAGCCGACGTTCTTCATACTTGCGGTTACGGTCTTTCCCTGTGGGTCGAGAAGGGCCTTTAGGGGCATCACATTGATCTCAGCTCTGAATTTCATCGTTGTATTAGGTTTTGTACCACTGATAAAAGGAGGTACAAAAGTACAATAATTGGGATTCCCCCCATGCCCAGGAAGACAATTCCTGCCAGGGCAAGGATCAGGAATATGTACCGGATCGAATTTCCTTTCCAGCTGTATTCCGTAAACTTCAATGCAAAGAGTCGGAGGTTGGAGACCATAAGGATGCCTGTGAGAAGACAGATGATCGAAAAATGAAAAGGATCGGAGAGAATGACCTCCCAAAATGATCCGGTACGGGTTGCGGCCAGATATACCCATGAACCCAAAAATAAAGTGGCAGCCGGAGTTGGAAGGCCAATGAAACCATGAGATTGCCTGTCATCAATATTGAATTTGGCCAACCTGACCGCCGCAAAAAGGGGGATGAGCAAGGGCGTGAGAAGGGCGAGGTTGTTCCATCCAAGGAGATCGTCCAGCCCCGTTCCTGATCCATGGAGATGATCCATTCCCCATTGGTAGAGCAAGATCCCGGGAGTGACCCCAAAGGTCACCACATCAGCAAGTGAATCCAATTGTTTACCCAGTGGACCGGCGACACCCAGCATTCGGGCTACCCAACCATCCACAAAATCGAATAATGCCGCGGCAAGGATGAGGTAGAGTGGAATGACCACATCCCCCGAAAGGGCAATGATAATGGCCAGGATCCCACAAAAGAGATTACTGAGTGTAAAGGAGTGTGGAAGGTTGCGTCGAATCATCCGGAGAGCTCTTTCTGCAATATTACCCGAAAATTATTGTTATTTCGGGGCACGATCACCTCCCATTTATGCGAATCGCCTATTTGGTATTCCTCTCAGTGTTGAGTTCGATGGGCTTTGCCCAGACCGCCAAGTATTCCAATGCCTTTTTGAATATTGGCGTGGACGCTCGTGCGCTTGGTATGTCCAATTCTGTGGTGGGCCATGTTGGCGATGCTACCGCCGGATACTGGAATCCCGCAGGACTGGCCCGGATAGAGGGATACGACTTTGCAGCAATGCATGCCGAGTATTTCGCCGGTATCGCCCAATATGACTATCTATCCGGGGTGATGCCCATCAGCACCGGAGTAGTAGGGATCTCCCTGATCCGATTTGGAGTGGATAATATCTTGAATACAACCCGATTGATCGACGAGAATGGCAATGTGGATTATAATCGGATCACCCGTTTTTCTGCGGCCGATTACGCCATGCTGGTCTCGTATGCAAGAACGCTTGGTGTAGAGGGGCTTTCCGTCGGAGGGAATGTCAAAGTGATATACCGACAGATCGGAGATTTCGCCGATGCTTTCGGATTCGGTCTGGATGCCGGAGTTCAATACCGAACCGGAAAATGGGCCTTCGGTGCCACGGTTCATGACGTAACCACCACGGTAAACAGTTGGGTATTTAACACCAGGGATCTAGAAGATATTTTCGAACAGACCGGGAATGACCTTCCACAGAACGGTTTCGAGATCACCCTTCCACGAATGCAACTTGGTGGTGGATATTCCTTTGACCTGAACGACAACCTCATCCTGTTGACCGAATTGAATGCCGAGGTCACCTTTGACGGTGAAAGAAACACGCTCATCTCCTCATCCTGGGCTTCTGTCACGCCTATGTTCGGTTTCGAGATAGGATGGAAGAAGTTGGTCTTCCTGCGGGGGGGAGTGGGGAATTTTCAAAAAGAGACCGATTTTGACGGATCTCGGTACACGACCTTTCAACCCAATATCGGAGTGGGATTCAGCTATTATGGTATTTCCATTGATTACGCGCTGACGGACATCGGCGACCAGAGTGGTGCGGTTTATTCCAACGTGTTTTCACTCAAATTTCACCTTGACAAAAAGCGCTGAGAACAGGCCCGCCATAAATTTGCAACTTCGCAAAAACACCGGGTATGCCGAATAAGCTCTTCCTTACTTTCCTGACGCCTTTTCTCCTGTGGTTGGCGTGGCCTCCGATGCCTTATCCCATCACGGCATTCTTTGCTTTTGTACCCCTGCTTTATCTTGAATTCCTCATTCATGCGGATGATCGCCGACGCAAGGGTACGCGCGTGTTCCTTTTCTCATGGTTGGCCATGGGGTTGTTCAATCTCTTTACCACCTGGTGGATATGGAATGCCCATTGGAGTGGGGTCATTACAACGGTGTTGGTCAATGGAGCCATGATGGCCGTGCCGATCTGGGGATATCACCTTTTGAGGAGGGTCCTTCCTCTGAAACAGAGTCTCATTGGTATTCCGGTCTTTTGGATCTGTTTCGAGACCATCCACAAGGATTGGGATATGAGCTGGCCTTGGTTGACCCTCGGGAATGTATTTGCAAAAAATCCTGAATGGGTCCAGTGGTATTCATGGACAGGTGTATTTGGGGGAACCCTTTGGATATGGATCGTCAACATTCTCATCTTTGCTGCCGGTGTCATGTGGTGGCAGAACCGCCAGTTCCTTCGTTCGATTCCAAGGTTATTCGCCATCCTGGTCCTTTTGACCCTTCCCGCCATATGGATGAGTTGGCGATGGTATTCGAATTATGAAGAAAAGGGGACCCCTGTTGAAGTGGTGGTCGTACAACCCAATTTTGATGCTTATACCGAGAAGTTCTCCCTTCCGGAGAATGAACAGGTGAAGCGATTCCTCGATCTGGCAAAAAAAGCCATGACCGATTCCACACGATATGTTGTAGGTCCGGAAACCATGCTCCCACGGGGATTTTGGGAGCCCGGGAACCAAAGTCCTGCCCTGACCATGATCCAACGATTTGCCAGTGAGAATCAGGTTACGGTGGTGGCTGGAGCGACCAGCTTTCGTCAGTATTCAGATGGGGAAAAGACGTCGACCGCTCGCCCGCTCCAAAATGGACAAGGTTATTATGATGTGTACAACACATCCTTTCAGGTAGATCCGCAAGGTCAAATAATGACCTACCACAAGAACAAATTAGTGGTGGGAGTGGAGCGAATGCCTTTCGAGTCGGTCATCAAGCCTCTTCTTGGCGAAGTGGTCATTGATCTGGGAGGAGCATCGGGTACCCTGGGGTCCGATCCTACGCCGGTGAATTTCAAGAATGGCTCAGGACACACTGTGGGCGCCCCCATTTGCTTCGAAAGCGTATTTGGGGAACATCTGGGAGGATTTGTCAGGAAGGGTGCAGATCTTCTTTTTGTGATCACCAACGATGATTGGTGGGGGGATACCAACGGAAAGTTACAACACCTTCATTATGCCCGGTTAAGGGCCATCGAGAATCGTCGTGATATTGCCCGAAGTGCCAACACTGGGATCTCGGCATTCATCGATCAACGCGGGGATCTGATAGATCCCCAATCTTATAGAACGCAGGCAGCGATCCGTCATACGATGCATTCCAACGAGGAGATGACCTATTACACGACCGCAGGCGATGTGATCGGTCGGGTGAGTTGGTTCGTTACGGCTTTCCTGGGATTGAGTGCCTTTGTTCGAGGTTTCCTTCGAAGAAGGGAGGGATGATCCCTGTTTTTTTCTTTGCTTTAAAAGCATAAACAAAGCCCCTTCTCTGATGGAGATCATCCTGACTGCTTCTGCCCTTCTGTTATGGGGATTTCTTTGGTGGGCCGACCTGAATGATGCCCGGTCCATAGGAAATACGGTCACAGTTCGGAATCAATGGATCCATCTTGGGTATACCACATTCATCCTAATTGGCTCCCTTCTTTTGGTTTTTAAGGGTTTTCCGTTGTTTTTCGGGGATGGGTTTCCCGGACTGGGGAGAGGTCCTTTTCTTAAGATCGCTAGCGTGGTGATCGCTTTTTTGATCTCTTTTTTCTGGTACCTCTATATTTCATGGTTGGATATTTACGAAAAGGAAAAGATCGGGTATGTCATGCTGGTCTTTGGGATTTCCAGTGGTTGCACCTTTCTGGTATTCCCACTCAGTGACCTGATCGGAATGACCGGTCTTGAACTCAATGGCGGCTTCGTCAACGACCTGATCTATACTACCGTCAGGATCGGAATGGTCGAAGAGATCGTGAAATTCCTTCCGTTCCTCCTGATCCTCCTCACCACTCGGCAAGTGGATGAGTCCTTTGATTATATTCTGTATGGATGTGTCAGTGCCCTGGGATTCGCCTTTGTAGAGAACATCCTTTACCTCTCCAACTACAACCTCTTTCCGATCAATGGCCGATCGTTGTATTCCTCTGTGGCACATATGTTCGATACAAGTGTGATCTGTTACTTCCTCGCCATAGCTCATTACCGCAAGACCCCTCGGATCGTGGCCTTTTTCAAGGGATACATACTGGCCTCCCTCGCCCATGGATTCTATGATTTTTGGCTGATGACCGAAGGTTTCAACTGGCCATTGATGACCTATTTGTTCTTCTTTGCCACCATCCATTTATTCACTATGATGAAGAACAATCTCATCAATATCTCCGAAAAGTTCGACGAGGCGATCCGTCTTGACCCGGTTAAAATGCGAAATCGACTGTTCAATCTGATGTTGTTGATCATGATGGGCGGTTGGATGGCGGTGGTCATCGTGAATGGGCAAAGACTGGCAATTCCATTCCTTTCGAACAGTTTCCTCACCTATCTCTACGTCCTGGTTTTCATTACCGTTTCATTCGGCAGCATCAATATTGTAAAAGGTTATCTGGCCCCAATCGTACTCTCCTTCAGGTTTTGGCTTCCCCTGGTGAACCGGCACCCGAACTACCTTGGGATCCAACTCGAACTTTTGGAGCCGGTGACGCGAAATCCCCTATTCCGTGACCTTCCCGAGGATCTTTCGAAGCAGATCCGATTGGCTCGGAGGGTGGTCGTTGATGATGACTTCAATTGGTATGAGATCCGGGATTCACAGCTTCCACCCGGTGAGGAGTCGCGATGGATCATTCGGCCGGTTCAATTTGAATTCGATCTGAGAGATGGGAAGGTTCATAGACTACATATCGCACGGCTTTCGCCGGATGTGGACCTTGGAAGGGTGACTTTTGAACCAGACGACCTCGTGTTCAGGCAGATGGGGCTTTCAAGAGTGGTTTCAGGAGATTCCTTATCTTTACAAGGATAGCTTGACCGACTTATGGAAAACCCCAGCAATTCCATTCCGTTTTGGAAGACACTTCTAAAACACGGTATCCCTTTTGCTTCCCTATTGGTCCTGGTGGACTGGTTGGCTCCTCCGCCCATTGGGCAGGAGACCTTTTCGGTTCATGATGCCACAGAGAAGTTTCTGATCATCGCCATTGGATTCAGTCTGTTTCTGCAGGTCTTTATCCATGTTCGCCGGTTCAGCCGGTCCAGATGAGAGATGTAAGATACCCGTGTTCCTTTATCCATCCCATACAGGGCGTGGAATAATTATCTATTGGCTTTTGGTCAAGGGTGCTTATTCTTCATTGAAAACATCGATCAAGGCGAAACAAATGCCTATTATCCTCGTGCAATCCCCCGTGGGTTTCTATTTTTGCAGGGCGTTCTATAAACCCTGATTCATTTCAAAATGAGCAAATTCGACGTTACGATCATCGGTTCAGGTCCTGGAGGATATGTTGCCGCCATTCGCTGTGCACAACTCGGCCTCAAAACCGCTATCATCGAAAAATATCCAACCCTCGGAGGAACTTGTCTCAACGTGGGTTGCATCCCTTCCAAGGCCTTGCTCGATTCGTCCGAGCACTTCCACAATGCAGAAAAGAATTTTAAGGAGCACGGCATTGAGATCAACCAACCCAAGGTGAATCTCGAGCAAATGATCACGCGAAAGCAAAAGGTGGTCGATCAGACCTGCGATGGGGTCAAGTACCTCATGGATAAGAACAAGATCGAGGTCATTCAGGGAATTGGCTCCTTTAAGGATAAGAATACCATCCTCGTCAAAGGGGATGACGGAGAAAAGACCATTGAAACGGATAAGGTGATCATTGCAACAGGGTCAAAACCCGTTGAACTTCCCTTTGCCAAGTTTGATAAGGAGAGGGTCATCAGTAGTACCGAAGCATTGAAATTAAAAGAGGTTCCGAAACACCTGATCGTGATCGGTGGGGGCGTGATCGGACTTGAGCTTGGTTCCGTATACAAGCGATTGGGGGCCGATGTGACCGTTGTTGAGTATATGGATCGATTGATCCCTACCATGGATGGCGCCATGAGCAAGGAAATGCAAAAGGTCATGAAGAAACTCGGAATGACCATCCAAACCAGTACAAAGGTGGAGGAGGTTTCCCGAGAGGGGGATGAGGTCACCGTCAAGGCCAAGGACAAAAAGGGAAAGGAGATCGAGCTGAAGGGAGACTACGTGCTCGTATCTGTGGGTCGAAGACCTTATACCGATGGATTGAATCTGGAGGCAGCCGGCCTCGCTACAGATGAAAAAGGTCGTATCGAAGTGAACGATCACCTCCAAACAAAAGTGGAGAACATCTATGCCATCGGTGATGTGGTTCGAGGAGCCATGCTTGCCCATAAGGCAGAAGAAGAAGGCGTATTTGTCGCTGAGTCCATTAAGGGAGAAAAGCCTCATATCAACTATGATCTGATCCCGAATATCGTTTACACCTGGCCGGAAGTGGCCGGTGTGGGCAAGACAGAAGAACAACTCAAGGAGGAAGGAGTAGAATATAAGACCGGACAATTCCAGATGAGAGCCCTCGGAAGATCCCGCGCGAGCGGCGATATCGACGGCCTGGTAAAGATCCTTGCAAGTAAGGAGACCGATGAGGTATTGGGCGTTCACATTATTGCCGCCAGGGCAGCCGACCTGATCATGGAGGCCACCACTGCTATGGAGTTCAGGGCTTCTGCCGAGGACATCGCTCGAATTTGCCACGGACACCCGACGTATTCTGAGGCGATCAAGGAAGCGGCTCTGGATGCCACCGCAAAACGCGCTCTGCACGTATAGAAGTATACAGTAAACCTATTCAACGACCCCGACTCTTCGAGCCGGGGTTTCTTTTATCTTCGAATATGCAACCAAGGATATTGGAGGGTTTCAAGAGGATCGAGGGCAGGTTTCCGACAGATGCCAGAGCTCGGCTCCTGTCAAGGGCACGGGATCACGAACCGTTTGCCTTCCTTGATGGGCACCACTATCCTGATCCTTTTGGATCCTTCGAATGGTTGGCCGCATGGGAGGGTGACCCTCTTCCGGTGAATGACCTGAAGGGATTGTACACTGCATGGAGAACCGATCCTTCCTGGTTATTCGGTTACCTGAGCTACGATATCAAGAATCAGATCGAGGACCTAACCTCCTCTAATGAGGATCTTGTCGGGCTCCCAGAGCTATGGTTCTTTCGACCAATGAATATTCTCGTTGCCGATAATGATGGGGTTTGGTACAAGGGACCCCACACCGAGGAGACCGTACTCGAATGGCTGAGGTCCGCCGAGCCGATCCAGCCGTGGGAGGGACATTTAGCTCTTGAATCACAGGTTGATCAGGAGCAATATCTGGAGGCCGTGGCCAAACTCAAGGAACACATACAACGAGGGGATATCTATGAGGTCAATTATTGCATTCCATTCCTGGCCGAGGGAAATGTGGATCCGTATGTGATCTTTGAAGGCCTGAACAAGATCGCCAATGCTCCCTTTTCGGCTTTTTTAAGCTGGAGGGAAGGGGCGATCCTCTCGGCGAGTCCTGAAAGATATTTGGCCAAACGGGGGCAGCGATTGGTCAGTCAACCCATAAAAGGAACAGCACCCAGAAGTCGCGACCCGAAATTGGATATGGAGAATGCACGATCCCTGGTCCGGTCGGTCAAGGAACGTGCTGAGAATGTCATGATCGTCGACCTGGTGCGCAATGACCTCTCGCGGGTAGCCTCCCGCGGAAGCGTAAGTGTTCCCGAGTTGTTTGGAGTTTACAAATATCCCACCGTCCATCAGATGATCTCGACCATTACCGCGGATCTTCGAGAAGGGTTGTCCTGGTTGGATGTGATCCAAGCCAGTTTCCCCATGGGATCCATGACCGGAGCGCCTAAGGTCCGTGCGATGCAGTTGATCGAGAAGGTGGAGATCTTTCGTCGTGGGATCTACTCGGGAGCGATGGGATACATAACCCCTGATGGGGATATGGATCTCAACGTTGTCATTCGATCGATCGTGATGAATCGCCGAACCCAGAGGCTTCTGGCAGGAGTTGGCAGCGCAATCACTACCTTAGCTGATCCCCTCGAAGAATACAAGGAATGTCAACTGAAGGTCAAGGCCATACGCCAGGCTCTGGATCCCCATCCGGGACCTCCGTCCCCGAACGGGTAAAAGCTTTCTTCATCGAGGAGGGGATTCCCCATGATTCACGAATTGTCGTGGGCGTCAGTGGGGGTTGTGATAGCCTGACCCTTGCCCATATTCTTGATGAACTGTGCTTCAGGACCCATGTGATCCATGTCAATTACAAACAAAGGGGCGAAGATTCAGAAGCCGATGAGCAGTTGGTAAAGGATTGGTGTCTTTCCAGAAACATTCCATTCGAGGTATTTCACTATGATCCAGAAGGCCAGGAAGGAAATTTCCAGGAGTTGGCAAGAGCCTTTCGGTATGGGATATTTCAGGAGGCCATCGAAAAAGGCCATGGTCAATATATTGCCACAGGACATCATTTGGATGACGCCCTTGAAACATTGCTTCTGAATCTCGGTCGAGGTACAGGGCTCATGGGGTTGAGGGGAATCTTACCCGTGCGAGACAATTTGATCCGACCCCTCATCGGGATTCCGAAAAAAGAGATCTGGGACTATGCTCAGGAGCAGGGAATTCCATGGCGAGAGGATACATCCAACCAATCCCATAAATACCGAAGAAACATCATTCGACACAAGGTCGTGCCTGCATTGGAGGAAGCGGATTTCAGGTTCAGGAAGAGCCTTCCCAAAACCCTGCATAATCTTCAGGAGGAGGCCCGATATCTTCAGTTCAATGTCCAAAGAGACCTTTCCTCCATCGTTCGGGATCAGGGTGGATTTCACGAGGTCCTTTGGAGTGATCTTCTCCGACAGGAGTTCCCCGAACTTCTCCTCCATCATTTTCTTCAGAGATTTCAATTGTCCGGCGTTCATGAGGTTCTTGCCCTCCGCGAAGCCCAGCCCGGTCAATATTTGGATCGAGGTCGATGGTGGATCATGGCGACTAGGAACGGATTTGCCATAGTCGACAGCGAACCACCGGATTCAGCAGAGATCCTTATCGAGCGAGATCAAACTCAGTTACTGGATCCGATCCGATTGAAATTTGAGCGATCGGTATTGCAATCCGGTCAGGAACCGCCAAGAGATGAAAATCAGGTTTGGCTGGATCTTGACAAGTTGCAGTTCCCGCTAAGGCTCAGGGTATGGAAAGAGGGGGATCGATTTGTCCCTTTGGGAATGAAAGGTTCCAAAAAGTTATCCGACTATTTGACGGATGCAAAGATCCCCACACCTATCAAGCGACACGTCCGTGTTCTGGTATCAGGTGAAGATATTGTTTGGGTGGTGGGTCATCGTATCGACGAGCGCTACAAGGTTGGAGAACAGACCAAAAAAATCTACTTTGTGCGCCTTTTAAAAGGAAGTTGAGCCCTCGAACTATCCAGACATCATGAAAAGGACAATATCCACCCGAATTCCGCAGCAGGCCACTCATCTGGCCCTTTTTATTTTACGTGCCGGCTTGGGTATGATGATGTTCTTTGGACACGGTTTTCCCAAACTTCAGGCTTTTGCGGAAAGGGCCGAGAGTTTTCCGGATCCCCTCGGAGTTGGAAGTGTTCTAAGTATGACCCTGACCATTTTGGCAGAGGGACTTTGCGCCTTATTGGTAGCCTTCGGTCTATTCACACGTTGGGCCCTTGTTCCCCTGGTCATTACCATGGCCATCGCGGTGTTGATCATCCATGGAGATGATCCATTTTCCGGTCAGGAATCCGCGTTGTTGTACCTTGTGCCCTTCTTTGCCTTACTATTGACAGGGCCTGGACGTTATTCACTGGACCATTTGTTCTTTAATCGGTGAAGAAAGTACCATCGGAAATCACACAAAAATGAAAAAGTCTCTCGCTCTTCTCTTCTCCCTACTCACCTTTGGGTTATTTGCCCAGATCGAGGATCCAGTTGACTGGAGTTTTGAGGTTCGCAACGCCAAGGATGGTGAAGCAGATCTGGTTTTCATCGCGGATATCGAGCCGGGGTGGCACCTTTATTCACAGGATATACCAGAGGACGGACCTATTCCGACCTCTTTTATTTTCACGGAGGGTCAGAAGGGACTTGAATTCATTGGCAGGGTCACCGAGGGTGAACCTCACGAGGAGTATGATCCCAACTTCGAGATGACCTTGAAATATTACGAGGAGCATGCTGAGTTCGTCCAACACATCAAGGTCACCGATGGTACTTTGAAAAAGGTTACCGGAGAGTTGGAGTTCATGGTCTGTAACGATGTGATGTGCCTTCCTCCGGAGTATGTTGATTTTGCCTTTGACCTCCCAGAGATCGAACCCGCAAAAATGGATGCCGGATCCCCTTCAGGTGGGAAAGATAAGATGATCAATCAATCGGTCTGGACCATTTTTCTGGAGGGAATGGGATGGGGCTTTGCGGCCCTTTTGATGCCATGCATCTTCCCCATGATCCCGCTTACGGTGAGTTTTTTCACCAAGCAGAGTAAGACCAAATCCGAGGGAATCCGAAAAGCGATCATCTATGCCCTGTCCATCAATGTGATCTATGTGGCCCTTGGTATGCTCATCACCATCGTCTTTGGAAGTGATGCGCTGAATGCCATGGCGACCAACCCTTGGTTCAACCTTTTCTTTTTTGCCCTTTTCATCGTGTTTGCGATTTCTTTCTTTGGCGCCTTTGAGATCACACTTCCAAGCAAATGGGTCAACAAAGCCGATGAGGCTTCGAACAAAGGAGGGCTGATCGGGATCTTTTTTATGGCCTTCACCTTATCACTGGTCAGTTTTAGTTGTACAGGTCCTCTGATCGGAACCCTTCTTGTCCGTGCGGCCTCCCAGGGTGAATACTTCGGGCCCACCATGGGAATGCTAGGATTCTCCCTTGCTCTGTCCCTTCCGTTCATGTTATTTGCCGCATTCCCAGGATGGTTGCAGTCCCTGCCAAAGTCGGGAGGTTGGCTGAATACGGTCAAGGTCACTTTAGGATTTCTCGAGTTGGCATTTGCCTTGAAGTTCCTTTCCACAGCTGACCTTGTTTGGCAAGCCCATTGGTTGGAAAGGGAATTATTCCTCGCTATTTGGGTGGCGATCGCATTCCTTACCGCCCTGTACCTTTTAGGGGTCTTCAGAATGCCCCATGATAGCCCGGTCGACCGAATCTCCGTATCACGGATGTTATTCGGATTGGTATTCGTCATTCTTGGATTCTATCTCCTCCCTGGGATCTGGGGGGCACCGGTGAAATTGGTGGCCGGATTTCCACCTCCTGAATTCTATGCGGAATCTCCCGGAGGATTTGGTGGCGGTGGACATACTGCTGGATTTACCGCTGGGGCGGAGACCGAGACTGGACATAAGACCGGCGAGCACTGTCCACTGGGCCTGCCGTGTTTCAATGATTTTGAGGAAGGACTGGCCTATGCCAAAGAGGTCAACAAGCCCATCATGCTTGACTTTACCGGATGGGGATGTGTGAATTGTCGGAAGATGGAGGAGAATGTTTGGAGTGATCCTCGCGTTAAGCAACGACTGGCTGAGGACGTCGTCCTGATCTCTCTTTATGTGGACGAACAGACCAAGCTCCCGGAGTCTGAACAAAGAGTGAGTGAGGATACCGGAAAGAAGATCAAGACCATCGGAAATAAATGGAGCGAATTTCAGGCGGTCAATTTCAAAGCCAACTCGCAACCCTATTATGTCATTCTAGGACATGAAAACCTCGAACCCTTGCATGAGTCTGCGGCTTATGATCCCGATATCGAGAAATTCATTGATTGGATGGATCGAGGGGTAGGTTTGTTTGAAAAATAATCGATTACGTCATGTCGAATAGGATCCAGTCCCATTTTCTGGAGGCCCTAGAGGTCCTTCAACAATTTGCCAACGATCCACTGCAAATGTCACAGATCCAGAAAGCGGGTGACATGATGGTTCAAAGTCTGAGGAACGAAGGAAAAATCATCAGTTGCGGAAACGGCGGAAGCATGTGTGACGCCATGCATTTTGCAGAGGAATTGACAGGCCGATATCGAGATGATCGTCCGAGTATTGGAGCTCTTTCCATATCGGACCCCTCTCACATGAGCTGTGTCGGAAATGACTACGGCTATGAATACGGATTTCAACGATTTGTCGAAGGGGTTGGCCGTAGCGGTGATGTCCTTCTTGCAATATCTACCAGTGGAAATTCCGGAAATGTCATTCGTGCCGTTGAAGCGGCGAAACAAAAGGGAATGCGCGTTGTTGCCTTAACAGGCAAGGATGGAGGTAAACTCGGGCCTCTGGCGGATGTCGAGATCCGTGCACCTAAAAGTTCCTATGCGGATCGTGCTCAAGAGATCCACATCAAGGTCATCCATAGCCTGATCGACCACATCGAGCAAAACCTACATGACGGATGAGAAGCGATATCGACTGAGAAAGGGTACCGAGATCGTCGGCTACATGCGGAAGATCGGCTCGCAGAGCTATTTCTATTCCAAGGATTCTTTTTGGTGGACAGGTCGTCCCATTTCTTATCAACATGTGGACGAATGGATCGGATTGCTGGATATGAATCGAATTCCCATCTATGAGTGGGATATCCTCAAATATAAGATCGATCCAGATGGGCCGTATGAAGAAGGGGTCATCCTATGGGAAAATCGAAGCAAATGTTTCGGAATCCAAAATTTAGCAGAGGACGTTTTTATCCCTCTCTTTTTGAACGATATTCAAATGTTCAACGACCGACAGCTGCAGGTCTTTAGCTATCTCTTTCTCAATCCTCACTTAATGGAGCGATTCGGCCTGAAAGAGGATTGATCCTCTATCGCTTTTTCTTACCAAAGATCTTTTCCCAAAGAGTAGGTTCCTCCTTTTCTTGCATCTCTCTTCGCTTTTCCTCTCTTTCACGGAGGATCCTTTCTCTGCGCTCCCGATAGGTCTCCTCCTGATTCCGTTCGGCCTTGTCATAGATGGATTCCCCTTCAAAGATCCATTCATCCAGTCGCTCAAACAGATTTGCATCGCGGTGGTCGGGGCAATCCAGACGGCTTTTCAATGAATCTCCGAGTGCTGGAAAGGATGGGGTATAGATCCGACGGTAGCCTGATCGCTCCACACGGCCGAAGAATTTGGCCCAGATGGGAAGAGCCATACGGCTCCCACTTCCCTGACTTCCTCTGAAATGGACCTTTGGGCTGCTGGCGCCCACCCATGCTCCTGCAACCAGCTTGGGTGTGTAACCAATGAACCATCCATCCGAATAATCCTGGTTCGTACCGGTCTTTCCGGCGTATTCCTGCTGTAGCCGATAGGTAGACCTAATGGAACTTCCCGTGCCTTCGTTGACCACCCCTTTGAGCATCTCGGTCAGTAGTCGAATGGTGGTGGTGTCTGTCACTTGTTCAAATGATGTTCTTTTACGCTCCCAGAGGGTGTTTCCAAAAGCATCCTTTATCCGAGTGATGTATTGGGGTCGTACCCTTCTTCCGCCATTTGCAAATGCGCCGTAGGCACTGACCATTTCGAGAAGAGAGGCCTCATTGGTGCCAAGGGCCATACTGGGGATCTCTCGCAAAGTAGAGGTGAAACCCATACGACGGGCAAAATTCGCCACTTTTTCAAGCCCTGTCTGCATGGCGACCTCGACTGACACCACATTCAATGATTTCTTCAAAGCCCCTTTCAGAGAATAATATTCGCCATATTGTTTATCCGCGTTCTCCGGGGAGTAATCATCAAACTCTTCATACACTCTCCTCTCGTTGGGGATGAATTCACAGGGTTCCATTCCTTTTTCGAGGGCTGCTCCGTATACAAATGGTTTGAAGGTCGAAGCGGTTTGCCGACGGGAGGTCACGTGATCATAGGGGAGGTATTGGAAATCCAGTCCCCCGACCCATGCTTTCACATCTCCATTGGTAGGATCCATAGCAAGGAATCCCGCGTGGAGCATCCGCTGATAATACTTTATTGAGTCAAGGGGTGAAAGTTCACGGTTCTCAAACCCTTCATCACCCGAAAGGGAAAACACCCGGACCGAATGGGGGGTTGCGAAGATCTTGTTGATGGAGTCCTGTTCTAGTCCTTGCTCGGACAATCGCTTGTAAAGGGCGGTTTTCCGAACCTCATTCTCGATCACCGATACATTCCTTCCCCATGGGTCCCGATCTCCCCAATGTTTGTCAAAATCACTTTGAAGACGTTTCATGTGGAGTTGTACCGCTTCATTCGCCCAGTCCTGGAGATCCTTATTCAATGTGGTCTCGATGACCAATCCGTCGCGATGAATGTCAAAGGCGGATCCGTCAGGCTTGGAGAGGTTTTTAAGAATGGATTCTACCTCCGGCTTGATATGAGCCAAAAAATAGGGTGCTGGTCGATCTTCTTCAAGGTTGTAGTAATCGATCTCCAATGGGATCTCTTGAAGGGAGTCCTTTTCCCGTTCTGACAGATAACCATACTTGGCCATCTGTGCGAGGACCACATTCCTTCGTTGCATGGCCGCTTCCGGGTTTCGGTGCGGATTGTATAACGTATTTGCCTTTAAGAGACCGATGAGGACGGCGCCCTGTTCGACGGATAACTCCGCCGGTTTTTCATTGAAGTATCGCTGGCTTGCGGTTTCGATCCCATAAACATTCTCACCGAAACTTACTGTATTGAGATAAAGTTCAAGGATCTGACCTTTCGAATAGACCTCTTCCAGCCTTTTTGCAATGATGTACTCCCTGACCTTCGCCACAGGTAAGGTCAAGATCCCAAAGGACTTTCTTCCATAGAGATTCTTGGCTAGCTGTTGCGTGATGGTGGATCCTCCTCCCGATGATTCATCCCCCATAAGGATGGATTTCACCAAAACCCTCAATAGGCTCCGGTGGTCTACGCCATCATGCTCGTAGAAGCGGACATCCTCGGTGGCAACCAAGGCATGGATCAAAGAGGAGTCGATCTCCTCAAGGGTAGCACCCGTCCTGTTCTCCACAAAGTACTTCCCGATCAGTTCACCCTTGTCGGAGTAGACCTCTGAGGCAAGGTAATTCCGAATGGATCGAAGGTCGTCCTCGTTGGGGATCTTGCCAAAGGCTCCCCATTGGACAGACAGAATGAAGGCAATGAATGCAGCAATGCCGACGAGAGCGGCAAGTAGCCCGTATCGTAAGATCTTTTTCTTCAAGGATTCGATTTCTTGATGCAAAAGTAATCGAGAGGAGTGCCCTTTCAACGGAATGAGGGCAAATCAATTGTATGAAACAAAAAAGCTCCCATCCTGAGGGTGGGAGCTTTTATTTCAAGATCTGAATTTCTTGTTATTCATTCAGCAAGGCTCGGCTGATAACGATCTTTTGGATCTCGGAGGTACCTTCATAGATCTGAGTGATCTTGGCATCCCTCATCAGTCGTTCAACGTGGTATTCCTTGACGTATCCATAACCGCCGTGAACCTGAACTGCTTCGGTGGTGACCTCCATGGCAACTTGCGAAGCATAGAGTTTTGCTTGGGCGCTGGCCATGTCAAAATTCATTCCCTGGTCCTTTAACCATGCAGCTTTATATACCAAAGCCCGGGCAGCTTCGATCTTGGTGGCCATATCCGCCAATTTGAAGGCGATCGCTTGATGATCTGCAATAGGTTTTCCAAAGGATTTCCGCTCCTTGGCATATTTAACTGAGAGTTCATAGGCTCCCGCAGCAATTCCTAGAGCCTGAGCGGCGATCCCGATCCGTCCTCCACTGAGAACCTGCATTGCGAATTTGAAACCAAATCCGTCCTCGCCCAAGCGATTCTCCTTTGGAACCTTGACATCGGTGAACATCAGTGAATGGGTATCGCTTCCGCGGATTCCCATCTTATCTTCTTTCTTCCCGACCACGAAACCATCCATGCCCTTTTCGACTATGAGGCAGTTGATTCCCCTGTGACCTTTTTCAACATCCGTTTGGGCTATGACCAAAGCCACAGAACTGGAATTTCCATTGGTGATCCAATTCTTGGTTCCATTCAATAGATAATGGTCACCCATATCGATCGCTGTGGTGCGTTGCGAAGTTGCATCCGAACCTGCTTCCGGTTCTGATAGGCAGAAAGCACCAATGATCTCACCTGAGGCAAGCGGTACGAGATATTTTTGTTTTTGCTCCTCTGTTCCGAATTTTTCCAATCCCCAGCAAACCAGCGAGTTGTTCACGGAAACGACCACAGAGGCCGAAGCGTCAACCTTGCTGAGCTCTTCCATGGCGATCACATAACTGATGGTGTCCATTCCACCACCGCCATACTTGGGGTCCACCATCATTCCGAGGAATCCCAATTCACCCATTGCCTTTACCTGTTCAGCTGGGAACTTTTGCTTGTCATCGCGTTCGATGACACCTGGCAACAGCTCGTTCTGGGCAAAGTCCCGGGCGGCCTGCCGGATCATCTCATGTTCTTCGGTCAGTTCAAAATTCATCGCCAAAATTTTTTCTGGAAATTCAACAGGGCGCAAATGTAAAAGTTTTGGCTCTAAATGCCTTACCTTCGATTTCATTAGCTGTCAATCTTTCTGTTGAATGAGGGTTTTGGGATTGATGTCTGGAACTTCACTGGATGGTCTTGATATGGCGCTGGTTGACCTTCCCAATGGGGAGCCTTCTGCTTTCCGGATCCTTCATGCTCAGACCATTGAATATTCAGAGGATTGGCGATCCAAACTGGAAAAAGCCTTTTCACTTCCAGACGATCAGATCCGCGAACTTTCAAAGGACTATGGAGTTTTTCTCGGGGAGCAAGTGAGAAAGATCCTCAGGGATTGGGGGCCTATCGACCTGATCGCCTCTCATGGACATACCATTTTTCATCAGCCTGCAAAGGGCATCACCCTTCAGATCGGAAATGGCCCCGAGATCCATCAGATCACCGAGATACCCGTTGTTTGCGACTTCAGAAAACAGGACGTTGAGTTGGGAGGACAGGGTGCACCACTGGTTCCGATCGGGGATCAGATCCTTTTTGGACAGTTTGACGGATGCCTCAACCTTGGAGGATTCTCAAATATCTCTTTCTGCGATGAAACGGGTCAACGATTGGCTTTTGATATAACAGCCGTTAATATCGTACTGAATGAATTAGCGGGGAGATTAGGTCAACCTTATGATAAAGATGGACAGATCGCTGGATCCCATCCCATCGATCCTGATCTACTGAATGAGCTCGATAGCCTTGCCTTTTATCATCTACCACCTCCGCGGTCCCTGGGAAAGGAGTGGGTGGAAGAAGTGGTCATGCCCATTCTTCAAGCCACGGCTCTTCCGCCAGAGACGCTTCTGGCCACCTTTACAGAACATGCGGCAGGTCAGATCGGAGGAGAGATCAGGATGGCGGGCCTCAAAAAGGTTCTGGTGACCGGGGGAGGGGCCTACAATCAAACATTGATGAAGGGAATTGAGGATCATTCGCATGCTGAGATCATACGTCCTGATGATACCCTCATTCAATTCAAGGAGGCGTTGATCTTTGCCCTTTTAGGCTGGCTGAGATGGCACGATAGGACCAATGTGCTTTCCAGTGTCACCGGCGCACGTAAAGACCATAGTTCTGGGATTATTTGGAAGTAAGATGGAGGTGAAAACGTGGAATGCTTAGATTGAAACGGAAATCCATGATCCTGAATTCCGAATCCCTTAAATAATGAAAGATTCCCTGCAACCCTTCTGGAAACGGCTGATCTGGGCATTACTCATCATGAATACAGTGATCCTTGCTCTTCGGGAAGTGAGAGAGCCGGATCTATGGTGGCAGTTGAGGACCGGAGAGTATATTGTTGAACATGGAGAAGTTCCTCGTGAAGACGTGTTCAGTTACACATTTGGGACCACTCCCTGGTTGAATGTTAAGTGGGGTTTCGAGGTGATCCAGGCAAGTGTGGTCCGGATGTTGGGTCCGGAATGGCTGATCCTTCCTCAGATCATAGGAAACCTCCTGATCCTGCTACTTGGGTACCTGACGATCTTTTGGTCGATAAAGGATTGGCATCGAAGTCCACTGAGTTTTTCCGCGATCATCCTATCGCTCTTCCTATTGATGGTCTCCCTATCCTTTCGTATGGGAGGACGTCCGGAGGTCAGCAGTTATGTACTGACCGCCCTTTTTCTTTGGACCTATATGCGTTACAGGAACACTCTTGATTGGAGGTGGACATTGGTCTTCGTTCCCGGGATGATCCTTTGGGCCAATCTTCATGAAGCGTATGGAGTGGGGATGGTGATCCTCGTGACCTTCTTGGTCGATAGAATTTGGATCGGCTTGTGGAACAAGGAACTGAAGAAGTTCTTTCCCGAACTGGGGATCACTTTGTTGGCATTGATCTCTGTTGCTTTACATCCGTTTGGCTGGAGGATCCTTTGGCATCCCATAGAGATCTTTGGAATGTTCGACTCCAACCAATTCACTTCCGAGATGACTGGTTTCGGGACAGTCCATGACCTGAATTTCTATTACTTTCTGGAGACCGTATTCTTTGTTCTGGGGTCGATGGCACTTGCTCGTTTTTGGAGAGAATCTAATGGATTCCGCCAATTTCTTGAGAGAGTCGGACCCTTGTATCTAATCCTTTGGGTGGGCTTTGTCTACCTGAGTTTTAAGGCCACCCGGAATATGCCCTTCCATTTCATTTGGGCAACTCCCCTCATTGCTCAGGGATTTGGTCGATGGTTCACCTCCTTCAAGGTCAAGCCTCAAATCTGGGTTCCCATCCTGGCGCTGACCTATATTTCTGTGGGTTCGGGACTATTTTATAAAGCCGTCTATCCGCGTGAGCGTTTTGGCATTTCGGTCAATGAGCAGAAGGCCCTGGTGCAGTCTTCCAATTTTATCAAGGAAAATGATATTAAAGGCCGCGCATTGTCCGATTATCTGGGGTCCTCCTATCTTTTATGGGCCTTGCAGCCAGATTTTGAGACCTTTGTCGATCTTAGGGATCTGGATATCTTCCCTCCGGACTTCATTCAGACCGCGCTTCTTCTGTTTCAGGATCCCAATTTCCAAACTCCAAAGGGAGAGAGACTCTTTGATATGGTTGAGAGAAAATCGGATTGGGACTATGTCGTCCTCACCAATGGGGACGAGAACCTCGGATTAGCGCGCCATTTGGCACATCATCGGGATTACCACTTGGTTCATGCGGATTTTCTCGGTTCAGTTTACCTCCGAGACCGGCCTGAGTTCGAGAAGCTAATTGAAAAATACTCTTATCGGACCGGGCATGATCCATTTGAACCCCAGAAAGAGTTCTCACCCGGATCCTTTGCAGAGACCGTGGAGTGGTTGTTCTGGCCTTTCCCGACCTATGAGGATCCGATTCCAGATCAACAGATCCACGATGCTTTCTACAGAAATCTAGGGATCCCCGATCCTCAGGCAGGAAAGGTCCCTAATATTGGTCTGGGTGGTTAAACTTTCATGTGAGGGGCAAAATGGTATTTTTGCCGCCAAATCAGAGGAACATGAAAGAAAAGCTGAAAGCTTACGAGAATAAACCTGCAGAGATCGTCTTTCATTGGAATGACAGCGAGACGGAGGCTAAGGGTTGGGTGGTCATCAACTCCCTCCGAGGTGGAGCTGCCGGTGGTGGCACCCGAATGAGGAAGGGATTGACCGAGCATGAGGTCCTTTCCCTGGCAAAGACCATGGAGATCAAATTCACTGTGGCAGGACCTCCGATCGGAGGAGCGAAATCAGGGATCGA
>JAJLJK010000122.1:0-29037 GCA_033844885.1 Bacteroidota bacterium
CGAGAAATTATCCTGGGGTAGCCATCATATATCTACCCTTTTTTCAGCGATTTGGGTTTCCTATCTTTAATAGACTGAACAATCTGAAGCATGTGAAGAACCGATACCTGGGTTTCCTTCTGGTCTTGTTCATGGCTCTTACCGGAACCATGAAGGCTGCTCACTTGGTGGGTGGCGAGATCAGCTATGAATATCTAGGTAATGATGAGTACGAGATCACCCTCAAGATCTACCGTGACTGTAATAGTACTGGTGCACCTTTCGATTTTCAGGCCGCAGTCACCATTTTTGAGGGAGACGGTACTCAATTCAGAAATATTTTGGTGGGTCATGGACCGATCAATACCCTGCCGAATTCCGTCAGTAATCCCTGTAAAGTAGCACCTCCCACGGCCTGTGTGGAATATACCATTTACACCACCTATCAGATCCTTCCACCCAACTCCACAGGATATGTGATCACTCACCAAAGGTGTTGCAGGAATAACACGATCAATAATATCCCACAACCCGGGCAATGGGGAAATACCTATACTGTAATTATCCCCCCGAACAATATTCGGACAGGAAACTCAAGTCCTGTATTCCAAAGCCTACCTCCCATCACCCTTTGCTTAAATGACAGTTTCTATTTTGACCATTCTGCTCTCGAATTGGATGGAGATTCTTTGTTCTATGAACTTTGTGACCCATTGCACGGGGGTGGTCAGGGTGGTGGTGGCTCAGGGCCGAATACTCCTGCACCCAATCCGGCTTCACCTCCTCCATACACCCAGGTTCCATTCCTAATTCCCTACACCCCTACCAACCCGCTTCCATCAAATCCAGGGCTTCAGATCGACCCTGCTACTGGAATGCTGACCGGAAAACCCACTGGGTTGGGACAATTTGTCTTTGCCGTCTGTGTGAGCGAATATGATGCGAATGGAAATTTCCTCAGCAAGGTCATGAGGGATTATCAGTTCAATGTCACCAGCTGCGTGGATAAATACATTTCCAGGATCGTGCCTCAACCCCAAAGACCTGATACCTATTGCAAGGGATTGAGGATCGAATTTTGGGAGAGTTCCATTAGTGGCACCTCCTTTTGGTGGGATTTCGGGGATAACTCGACTACTTCGGATACCAGCCGAATGAGAAGGCCCACTTACACGTTTCCACAACCGGGAACCTACACCATCACGCTGGTGATCCAACCTCATACTCCCTGCGCGGATACAACCACCACAGATTATGAGTTGAGATATCCAGTGAACGGTGAATTCACCGTATCCGGCAACCTTTGCTTCGATCAACACCAGATCTTACTGACACCTGTGAACCCACAAGACCCTGAAGCTACCTACTCGTGGAATTTTGGACCGGCAGCCAGTGTTACCTCCTCAAGTAGCTATATGCCTCCTCCTATTACCTATTCCAATCGAGGTCCACATATTGTCTCTCTTCAGGTAAACTCTCCAAGATGTAATGATATCCACTTCGATACGATCCTTTTGGGCGATCCTCCCATTGCCGATTTTGATGTAAGCATATTGGAAGGTTGTGATCCCACAACGGTGGATTTCAGTAATCTATCAACCACATACAGTAAGGCAACCTTTTTTTGGGATTTTGGAGATGGAAACTCCTCTTCAGGAACCTCTCCAACCCATACTTATTCCCAACCGGGGTTGTACACGGTGAAATTGAAGGTCACCCAGATCGAGGGTTGTTTGGCGGAGGACGAGATGATCAAAACGGCCTTGATCCGGATCAATCCTACCCCGGTAGCGGACCTTACGGTAGATAAGACCCGATCGGACATCTTCAATGCTCGATTCAATTTTTCATTTCCAGCGGCAAGACACAATAGCTATTCCAGATTGGAGACAGGGGACGGACGATCCTATGAGGATCAAAGCTTTGTTACCCACTACTATCGAGACACGGGCACCTACGAGGTCACGGGTTACGTTGAGAATCAATTCGGCTGCTCAGATACAACAAGTCTTGTGATCCGAGTGGATCCAGTGGTTCAGGCCTTTGTTCCAAACACCTTCACCCCTGATGGAGATGGTTTGAATGACATCCTTATGCCGGCCATTACCGGAACCATGGACTATCATTTTTCGATCTACAATCGATGGGGAGTGGAGGTTTTCTCGACCCAGGATCCTTATGTCGGGTGGAATGGACTATTCAGAAATACAGGGGAGGTACAACCCTCTGGAGTATACTCCTACATCATCAATATTCGCGGGATCAATGAAAAGATCCTCAACCTGAACGGGGTGATCCACCTCATCCGCTAGGAGGGGTTTCCCAGTATCTTCCAAATGATCAAAAGAGAGATCAGCACACTCGCCGTGATATTGAAAATGGCGATCCAGGGGTATCCTGATCTTATGAAGTGAAAGGTTTCGTAACCAAAAGTGGAAAAGGTACTGAACCCTCCACAGAAACCGATCATGATCAAGGCCTTCAATGGATCTGAAAGAGAGGCTTTCTCGGTGGCATACCAAAGGGTTGCAGCAAGAATTCCGCTAGCGAACATATTACTGGTAAAGGTGGCCAATGCTGGGGCTATGATGGATTGAGGCCAACGACCAATGATCCATTGTCCGATCCCGAACCGAAGCATACTTCCCAATCCCCCGCCAATAAAGACCATCAGGAATTTCAGCATATCATCAATCTTGTATCCATCCGCGGTAACGCGCATATCGAGCCAAAGATCCACCGACCAGGGCACCGAAAATTGCTCCCACCAAGATATCAAATGGATAATGAACCCCAAGGTAAACTCGACTGTAGGATACCAGACAGGCCCATAATATCAGTACACCCCTTAACCACGGGATACTTCGGGAGAAAATCGCCCCGACCAGGGTCGCAAACCCGAAAGTGTTGGAAGCATGTGAGGAAATGAATCCGTATTGACCACCACAGAACTCCTTTACCTGACGGATCATCGGAAGAAGTTCTTCGTTATAGCATGGCCTGGGCCTTTGGAAAATCTCCTTGAAAAGGTGAACACTACCCTGGTCAGTTAGGATCACACCAATGACACAAAGGGCCACGAGCAGGATTGCTCTCACAAGATCAAATTTTCGGAACAGTAAGATGACCACCGCCAGATATAGCGGGATCCAAACGGTCGTTGAGGAAATGGCCAAGAAGAAAGGATCCAGTGAAGGTATTCCCCATGAATTGAGGGTGACCATCAATGCTTCGTCCCAACTTTGCAAGGTTTCCATCACTCAGCCGGTCGGTTGATCATCATCCAAAGTTTGTCTTTCAACTCCTGAAGGCCCATTTGAGCCACCGATGAAATGAATAGGTGGTCGATCCCCTTTGGAAGAACTTCGCGGATCTCCGCTTTGAGTTCCTCATCCAAAAGGTCAGACTTTGAAATGGCCAAAAAACGATCCTTATCCAACAGCTCTGGGTTGTATTTCTCCAACTCGCCGAGGAGGATGGAATATTGCTCACCAATGTCATCTGCATCAGCAGGAATGAGGAATAATAGGACCGAATTTCTTTCGATATGCCTTAAGAATCTATGTCCAAGTCCTTTTCCCTCACTTGCTCCCTCGATGATCCCAGGAATGTCGGCCACTACGAAAGATTGGTACTCCCGGTAGGGAACGATCCCTAGGTTGGGCTTCAAGGTGGTGAACGGGTAATCGGCGATCTCTGGTTTAGCCGCTGTGATCACAGATAGAAGAGTGGATTTCCCTGCATTTGGAAATCCTACCAGACCGACATCCGCCAAAATCTTGAGTTCCAATATCCTCCAGCCTTCTTCCGATGGCTCACCTGGTTGGGCAAATCGGGGAGTTTGGAATGTAGAGGATTTAAAATGAGTGTTTCCAAGTCCACCTCTACCGCCTTTCATCAGGATCTTCTCTTCCCCATCCTGGGTGATCTCAAAGATCACCTCGCCAGTCTCGGCATCTTTGGCTACCGTTCCCAGTGGGACTTCCAGGATCTCATCCTGGCCATCTGCACCCGTTCGTTGGTTCTGTCCACCGTTATGGCCGGCTTCTGCCTTGACGTGCTTCCGGTACTTGAGGTGAAGCAAGGTCCACATCTGGGCATTCCCTCGAAGGATCACGTGGCCGCCTCGTCCTCCGTCACCCCCATCAGGGCCTCCTTTCGCATTGTAACGGGTCCGGAGAAGGTGAGGTGATCCAGCACCCCCCTTTCCACTTTTACAATGGATCTTTACGTAATCTATGAAGTTGGGACTACCCATGTTCTGATCAAGCTATGGAGTGAATGGCATTCACCAGACGTTCGGTGATATCATCGATCGCACCTACGCCATCGATTCCGATGTATTTATCCTGGCGCTCATAGTATGCCTTTACCGGAGCGGTTTCTCGGTTGTAGACCGAGATCCTGTTATTGATGATGTTCTCATCTGCATCATCACTTCTACCGCTTACTTTGGCACGCTCTTTTAGACGTTGGCGAAGTTCATCTTCAGGAACCTCCAATGCCAGCATAGCAGAGACAGAGGTATTCAATCCCCCAAGCATCTCATCCAGGGCTTGAGCCTGTGCATTGGTTCTGGGAAAACCATCAAAGATGAACCCTTTGGCTTCGGGATGCCCCTTCACCTCGGCATTGAGCATTCCTATGGTCACCTCATCCGGCACCAACTGCCCCTTATCAATGTAGCTCTTTGCAGTTTGACCAAGCTCGGTGTTGTTTTTGATATTATATCGGAATATGTCTCCGGTCGAAAGGTGGACTAGATCGAAGCGCTCGATGAGCCGTTCACTTTGGGTTCCCTTGCCAGCCCCAGGAGGGCCAAATAGGACGATATTCAACATGGAAAAGTGGTTTAAATAAGGGTTGCGAAGATAGTCAATCCGCTGCTAGTAACGGTGGATTATGCCTTTTTCCAAATCAGAAGCCAAAGAGACACAGGATGTTTCGAAAGTGGTATCCATTCTTATTTCCGGTTGGGAATGCTTAGTTTTGCCGTGCTTTCATTCGACGAAATGAGTACAACGTATGCCCTTATCATGGCTGGCGGAATCGGGAGCCGCTTTTGGCCCATGAGCACACCTCGCCATCCCAAGCAATTCCTAGATATTCTTGGAACAGGAAGAACCCTTCTTCAACAGACCTATGATCGGATGTCTAGGGTCACCTCTCCTGAGAATATCATGGTTGCCACCCACTCCCAATACAAGGATCTGGTCATGGATCAACTCCCTGATCTTCCGGAAGGGAACATCCTGCTTGAGCCGGCCAGGAGGAATACCGCTCCATGCATCGCCTATGCTTCGATAAAGATCCACAAGATGAAACCCGGGTCAAGCATTGTCGTTACTCCCGCGGATCACCTCATCACAGAAGAAGACGATTTTGCGAAGCAAGTAGAGGTCGCCATCAAGCATACCATGGAGAATAACCATCTCATCACACTTGGTGTAAAACCCCTTCGCCCGGAAACCGGGTATGGATATATACAATTCAAGGATGGGGATGAAAACGAACCCATCAAAAAGGTCAAGACCTTTACAGAGAAACCCGACCTTGATTTAGCCAGGGAATTCATTGAAAGTGGAGAGTTTCTCTGGAATTCAGGGATCTTCATTTGGAACACGAATGCCATCCTGAATGCCTTCGAAAAGCATCAGCCTGACCTTTACCAAAACCTCATTGAAGGTTGGGATCTCTACAATACGGATGGCGAGCAGTCCTTCATCGACAAGAGCTATCCATCCTCCGATAACATCTCAGTTGATTACGGGATCCTTGAACGGTCCAAAAGTGTCTATGTCCTTCCGGTTTCCTTTGGATGGAGTGACCTGGGAACCTGGGGTTCTGTCTATCAGGAAATGAAAAAGGATGACCATGAGAATGCCATTCAAAGCAAACGGATCCTGGTCAATGAATCCCTTAATAACATCATCTCTTTGGATAAGGGAAAAACAGCCATTATCAGTGGGCTGGATGGTTATATCGTAATCGCGGAAGGAAATCGACTATTGATATGTCCCAGGGAGGAGGAACAACAGATCAAGAGCTTTGTCAATGATCTGAAAATTAGTCTGGGCGAAGAGGATATTTGACCTCACAGGCGTATATTGGTCATATCCCAACCTAACGTCCATGGCGAACGAGACCCCTTCTGGCGAGAACGATAAAGAACTCAGAGAAAAACTCCAAAAAGAAGAGGAAAGGGCTCAAAAGAAGGCCCAGCAACACTCTGCCGGGTTGTGGAGAAGTCTGAAGGATATTCTAAAGACCCGTCTCAGTATCATCGATCTGGCAGATCCTGAATCGACCATTGAGGGTATCGAAAGGGACGTGGAATTCAAAGGATTCAATGTCTGGATCCTCGTTTTCTCCATTTTCATTGCTTCCATCGGACTGAATGTCAATAGCACTGCTGTAGTCATTGGAGCGATGTTGATCTCCCCCTTGATGGGACCGATCATGGGTATGGGTCTCAGTATTGGGATCAATGATTGGAGTCTATTGCGGAAATCCCTAAAAAGTCTTGGTGTGGCCGTAGGGATGGCCCTTGCTACCTCCACCATTTACTTTTTGCTGACTCCTTTGACCGACGCATCATTGGAGTTGGTTGCCCGGACAAAACCCACCCTTCTGGACGTATTTGTAGCCTTCTTCGGAGGTCTTGCAGGCATCATGGCTGGATCTCGAAAAGAGAAGAGTAATGTGATCCCCGGGGTCGCCATTGCCACCGCATTGATGCCCCCATTGTGTACGGCGGGCTATGGATTGGCGTCCTTACAGATGGAATATTTCTTGGGAGCATTCTATCTCTTTATCATCAACACGTTCTTTATCGGATTGAGTACCGTTCTTGTCGTGCGATACCTCAAATTCCCTGTGAAATCATTCGTGGACCATGCCACTGAACTGAAAGCCCGGAGATACACTCTGATCACCACCTTGATCATCATGATCCCAAGTGGATTCCTCTTCTACTCTGTGGTGAAGGAGACCATTTTCTACCAGCGGGCCAATGCGTTTCTGAAAGAAGAGGTTCGTTACGAGGGCTGCGAGATAGTCAAGAAAGAGATCCTTGCAACAGATAGTATCAACACCATCTCGGTGGTCATGCTTGGTGAGGAGATCCCGGAAAAGGTCATTCGAGGATGGGAGGCAAAACTTTCGACATACAAATTAGCGGACACCAAATTACGGGTCATGCAGATCATGTCCGGAAATGCCACGAGCGATGAAATGAACCAGCTGGTAGAGATGTTCAGCTCAAGTCAAAAAGACCTCTTAACAAAGGACGAGACCATCCGTGTATTGGAAGATCGCCTTCGAGGATACCAAAGAACCGATATCCCTCCTTCGCTTTTAGAGGAGCTGCAAGTTCAGTATCCAGGTATTGCCAAGGTTGAGATCGGTAATCTCCTGAGTTCCGATTTCAACTCGACAGACACGGTACTACTCGCTCTGATCTCATGGCAACCTGATCAGGATACCGCAGCCATGAGAGCAGAAAGAGAACGGTTGGAAAAATGGTTGAAGATCCGACTAAAGAATCAGCATCTCTTTATCCGAAACAGTGTACTTTCTGCAGAAACCGGCCCCATCGATAAATAAAAAAACCCCGATAGATCGGGGTTAAATATCAAGCCTTTCCTGCCTTTTCCGTGTTTCTTTCTATGGTATGTCCGGGTCGGCTCCACCGAGGTTTTTCGCCTGCGGCCGGGGTCATCTCCTCCTTTGATCTCGATACAGGCTGAGCCTTATCCACAAAGGGGCCCTTGGGAATGAGACCCAGATTATCAAACATCTTCATGTCCTCATTGATGTCCGGATTGGGAGTCGTCAGAAGTTTATCGCCTGCAAAAATGGAATTCGCTCCCGCCAAAAAACAAAAGGCCTGGCCTTCTTCAGACATTTGAGTCCTCCCAGCGGAAAGTCGCACCTGAGTTTTGGGCATTACGATCCGGGTTGTTGCAACCATTCGAACCATTTCCCATATCTCTACGGGTTTTTGCTCCTCCATCGGAGTTCCTTCCACCGCAACCAGAGCATTGATGGGGACACTTTCGGGTTGTGGATCCATGTTCGCCAGAGTTTCCAGCATTCCACATCGGTCACGAGCGGATTCTCCCATCCCGATGATCCCTCCAGAACAGACCGTCACTCCTGTCTTCCTAACATTATCGATGGTCTTCAATCTGTCATCGTATCCTCGGGTTGAGATCACCTCCTTGTAGTAATCTTCAGAGGTGTCGAGATTGTGATTGTAAGCATATAGCCCTGCTTCTTCCAGTCGTTTGGCCTGAGTCTCAGTCAGCATTCCCAGGGTACAACACACTTCGAGTCCGGCTTCATTCACACTACGAACCATATCCAAAACCTGTTCGAATTCAGGCCCATCTTTCACGTTTCTCCAAGCTGCACCCATGCATAATCTGGAAGATCCAGCCGCCTTGGCGCGAAGGGCCTGAGCTTTGACCTGCTGTACCGTCATTAGATCATTTCCTTCCAGATTGGTGTGATACCTCGCTGCCTGAGGACAGTATCCACAATCTTCGGGACAACCTCCTGTCTTGATCGAAAGAAGGGTGCTGACCTGAACTTCACGGGCATTGTGATTCGCCCTATGGATCGAGGCGGCCTCATAAACGAGGTCCAAAAGGGGTTGATTGTAAATCGCCAATATCTGGTCGGTGGTCCACTTGTCGTTTTCCATTCAATCTGGTTTATTCGCGATCGCCAAACTTACTGCATTAGCACCGAAGCCGACCGCATTGATCAGTATTTTATCCAATGTTTTCGGGGAACTCCCTGATACCCAAGGAGGCGTCACCCACCTTTTTTGATTCATCATTTCAACTCCCATCCATACTCCCAACGGACCACTTGCCCCAAAGCAATGGCCACTGAGAAATTTCGTGGATGTCACAGGGATCTCTCCCCATATCTTTCGGATCGCCTCTACTTCCGAACGGTCGCCTTTTACAGTACCTGGAGCATGTGCCACGATGGCATCGGGTCGATCCCAGCCGGCCATGGATGTGGCCATCCTCATCGACCGCTGCAGACATTCACCATCGGGTGAAAGTCCCGTGGCGGAGGATAGAGGTTCAGATCCAAATCCGACTCCAACGATGTAGGCATCCGCAGGCAGATCCAATTTTTGGCTTAAATGCAAAAGCACTGCCCCCTCTCCCAGGACCATGGTATTTCTGGAAAGATCCGGATCCAATGATCGGCAGGCAAAGGGATCCATGACGCGAGGCACGAGCCCCAGAGCATTCATTTGAGAAAGGGTAAAAGCCGTTATGGGAGCTTCGGCTCCACCCGCCACTGCCTGCTCCACGAATCCAGTCTCCAACCATGCGCAGGCATCGACTATGGCCCTCAGACCAGAGGCACAGGTAATACTTTGGTCAAGATCAAGGAAGGTGGATCCCTTCAAGTAATGCCCGACATGACTGGCCAGATTTCCTGCTGTGGTAAGAGGACTGTCCAGAATTCTCGAGGTTTCCTTCTCCGAAAAAAAATCAAAGGCCTCTTCCCATTTTCCTGTTGCTCCTCTGCTGGATCCAATCGCCACGGCGGTTGGGATGTCTAGCAATCCGCCTTTGATCTGATGTGCGGCATATATTGCTAATTGGACCGAACGGTCCAGACGGTGAAACCCCTTGTATGGGTCTACATTCTTGACCCAATCGTCACTCTCGATCCGTGCTACCGGAAACCCTTCAAACAGGTTGAACTCGGGTACAGGTGTAATCACTTTTCTAGAGGACATCGCCCGATCCGTTCCAAGGGGAGAAATGATCCCGATCTGATGAATAGCGACGGGTCTCAATCGATGGGAATATTATTGAGGATCGCCCGGATCCCCTTGTACATGATCTTCAGATCCTCGGTCGTCGAGGTGTAGGGCGGCATTGCATAAAGCACATTCCCAAGTGGTCGAAGAAGAACCTGATTGGCAAGAGCCAAGGCATAGACTCGATCCCTGAACTCGTCGTAAACCTCCGAAGACCTGTTTCGTTTCAAACGGATCACCAAAAGAGTACCCATGGAAAAACATTCTTCCACATTGGGGTGATCCATTACCGATCTTGCGAAATCTGCCTGCTGGCGGATGAGAGAAAGTCTGGATCGCTGGATCTCACCTGAGTTCAGCAGGTCAAGACCCGCAAGGGCCGCCGCACAACCCATTGGATTGGCAGTGAATGAGTGTCCGTGCATGAAGGCCTTTCCTCGGTCATTACTTAGGAACCCTTCATAGACTCTTTCACTTGCTGCAGAAATTGCCATTGGAAGAACCCCTCCGGTAAGGCCCTTGCTCAAACAAATGATATCCGGTTTTTCTTCGATCACCTCACTTGCAAAAAAGGTATCCAATCGACCGAAGCCTGTCATTACTTCATCAGCGATACACCACCCACCGGCATGATGCACTTCACTCATCACTCTGGAAAGTCCATCGGCATCATATCGGATCATCCCTCCGGCCCCCTGAACCAAAGGCTCGTAGATGAACCCTGCTACCGTCTGGAGGTCGATTTTTTCCAACGCCTCAAAGGTTTGAGGGTCATCCTCCGAAAGAGGCACAGGGATCCGGATCACTTTCGGCAACATGTCGGCGAATGCCTGATTGAAGACCCCGACCCCACCTGCGGCCATGGCCCCGAAGGTATCACCGTGGTAGGCATTTTCGAAGGCCAGAATGACCCTTCGATCCACCTCGCCTCGATTCCAGAAATATTGAAGGGCCATTTTGAGGGCCACCTCAACGGCTGTGGATCCATTGTCACTAAAGAACAACCTTGACATTCCGGGAAGAAGCGGAAGCAATCGATCGGCGAGTTCGAGGGCGGGTGGGTGGGTGAAACCAGCGAAGAGAACGTGATCCAATTGATCGAACTGTTGCGTCAATCGCTGCTTGATAATTGGATTTCCATGTCCATAAAGGTTAACCCACCAACTTGAGATCGCATCGATCAGAAAGGAACCATCCTCCAGAAACAGGCGAGATCCACGGGCAGATACGACAGGTAGGTGTATCCCAAAATCCTTCATTTGGGTGTAAGGATGCCATTGGGTTGAAGCATCCCTTTGGGTCATGGAAGTTCTCTTTCCTTCCAATTCCCTGTGGGTGATCATCTCCTCCAGATCAAGATTCTTCTTCATGATTCCAGCCATTCTTCCAATCGGTCCTTCAATCTCCTTGCTTCTTCTTCTATTCCACGAGACGAAACTTCAATTGTGCCGATCCGGCCTATGATGTCGGCTTCGGCCATACTCTGGATCACTTCTTCTGTTGCAGGATTCGCCTCTCCGTTGAACAGGATCCCAGGGCGGACGCCCCTTCGATTCAACCAATTCACAGAAAGCAAGGTGTGATTGATGCTGCCAAGGTAATGACGGGACACTAGAACGACCTTGTCCTCGGGTTGCAAAAGATCGCCAACAACTTCCCTGTCATTCAGGGGCACCAGAAGGCCTCCTGCTCCTTCGATCACCAGGTCGCTTTTTGTTTGGGGCCGAACAATATCGAGAAGAGAGATCCTCCGCCCTTCAAGTTCTGCAGCGGCATGTGGCGAAAGGGGAGCTTTCAAGCGGATGGATTCGGGATGGAAAAGTCCCTGATGGTCGGGTAGCAGTGGTCGGAGCCTATCTGAATCGCCTCCTTCATCAGTTCCACTCTGAACCGGCTTCCAATAATCAGCAGAAAGGGCATGACAGATAATGGCTGACACGATGGTCTTTCCTGCATCGGTGTCGATCCCGGTCACGAAGATGGTTCTCATTGAAAGGAATAGGCATTTAAGGTCTGGCAGAGTTTGAGTATATCCTCAGGGTCATTGAAGGAATGGATCACGATCCGCAACCTCTCACGTCCTTTCGGAACTGTCGGGTGGAGAATGGGTCTAACGTCAAAGCCCTTTTCCTGAAGGTGATCCGCCAATTTAACCACACGTTGATTCCCCTTGACCAACAGGACATTGATCGGAGTTCTTCCACGGATCATCCGTCGACGGATCCTTGGCTCTAGATTTTGTATGAAATATTGGACGTTATGTTCCAATTGCTCCAGGGGTGCTTTGGCCTGGGATAGTTTCTGGTAGGCGACCCGAATATGGACCAGGGTCAGATCCGGAAGACCGGTGGTATAGATCAGGGGACGGGCGAAATTCACCAGATAATCCCTTAGGACTCTCGATCCCAAAACTGCACCACCATGATTGCCGATGGCCTTGGAAAAAGTAATGACGCGAGCAAATACCGCATCCTGAAATCCAAGATGTGAAACGAGCCCTTCTCCTTTTCGTCCGATGACCCCTACTGCATGTGCCTCATCCACAATCAGCGAGGCCTTCCATCGCTTACAGAGGCGAACCAATCCTTTCAATGGGGCCAGATCGCCATCCATACTGAATACACTTTCGGTGACGACGAAAAGCTGTCGGGCGGTTTCACCATTCCTTTTCAAAAGGTCCCCAAGGGATCTGAGGTTATTGTGTTTGAACCGATATGCTTTTGCATTTGAAAGTCGGATCCCATCGCGGATGGATGCATGACAGAGTTCGTCATAAAGAATGACATCCCCTTTTTTGGGAACCGAAGAAAGTAGACCTAAGTTGGCTGAGTAGCCCGAAGGGAAGATCAGAGCCGATTCGGATCCGTGAAAGGCCGCAACCTGTTGTTCCACTCGTTGATAGAGGGGTGAATTTCCTGTCAGGAGCCGGCTTCCGGTGGCGCCCAACCTTAGGGGTTGAACCAGGGCGATCTCTGATTGAAGCTGAGATTCTAGTGCTTCTGAAGTGGCGAATCCGAGATAATCGTTCGAGCAGAAATCCAACCCACCCTGTTGAGTTGGAAGTCTGCGCTCATTACCTTCCTCCCTGCGGTCATAGAGTGCATCCTCCAGGTCACGCTCAATATTCACATCCTTTCTCAACTTCACCTCGCGAAATTAAACATTGTGAAGGGAAAGGGATAAATGCAAAAAGGCCACCAAAATGGTGGCCTTCCTTCTTGATCGATCCTACGATCATTTCTTTCCTTCATTCACGACCTGAACGATCTTTCCTTCGATCTCTTCGGCCAGTTCAGGGTTGTCTTTGAGAAGTTGTTTCACCGCATCACGACCCTGTCCAAGTTTCGTATCTTCATAGCTATACCAGGACCCGGACTTCTGAACGACTCCGTATTGAACACCGAGGTCGATCAGCTCTCCACTTCTGGAAATTCCCTCTCCATACATGATGTCGAATTCGGCGGTCTTGAAAGGTGGACTTACCTTATTCTTCACCACCTTGACCCTTACCCGATTACCGGTTACCTCATCCGCCTCTTTGATCTGAGTGGATCTACGGATATCCAAACGGACGGAGCTGTAGAATTTAAGGGCATTACCCCCAGTGGTGGTCTCGGGGTTTCCGAACATCACACCGATCTTTTCGCGAAGCTGGTTGATGAAGATGCAGGTACAATGGGTCTTGCTGATGGTTCCAGTAAGTTTACGCAGAGCCTGACTCATCAAGCGAGCCTGGAGGCCCACCTTGCTATCACCCATTTCGCCTTCGATCTCACTTTTTGGGGTCAGGGCGGCCACAGAGTCGATGATGATGATGTCAATGGCTCCGGACCGGATCAAATTATCCGCGATCTCCAGCGCCTGCTCTCCATTGTCTGGTTGTGAAATGATCAATTCCTCGGTATTCACACCCAACTTTTCAGCATAGAAGCGGTCAAAGGCGTGTTCCGCATCAACAAAGGCGGCTATTCCACCTGCCTTTTGTGCTTCGGCGATCGCATGTAGGGTTAGGGTGGTCTTACCGGAGGATTCAGGTCCGTAGATCTCGACCACACGACCCCTGGGGTATCCACCGATGCCAAGCGCCATATTCAGACTGATGGACCCGGAAGGAATGACCTCAACCTGCTCTACAGCAGAGTCTCCCATCCTCATGACAGCTCCCTTACCATAGGTCTTATCCAGTTTGTCCATGGTCAGCTTAAGAGCCTTCAGCTTTGCATCTTTATCGCTCATTGACAAGTTTTTTATCAATTTTTTGTTTTATAAAGTAGCAAAAATAATGACCCGACGCACGGATCACTATTTTTTTGAAGAAGAGTTATGCACAACTTCTTTACTAACCTCTTTCAAGTATACGCAATAAAATGTCGAAAAGAAAAAACTCCCCAACCGGGGAGTTCGTATCAAGCGTATTCTTCGAGGATCTGTTCGGTGGCCTCTTTGGTCTTGACCTTGGTAAGGACCTTGTCGATCTTTCCTTCCTCATCGATCACAAAGGTCTCGCGGTGGATTCCATCGAACTCGCGCCCCATGAACTTCTTCTTACCCCAAACCCCGTATTTCTCAATGATCTCGCGCTCGGTATCAGGGATCAAGGGAAAGGGAAGACTATATTTTTCAGCAAACTTCTTGTGTTTGGCCTCATTATCTGCACTCACCCCTATCACCTGAAAACCCTTGCTCAGGAGTTTGGAATTGTTATCCCTGAAATTGCAGGCTTCTGCCGTACATCCGGGAGTGTCATCCTTTGGATAGAAATACAGGATCACCTTTCTCCCTTTAAAATCTGAGAGACTGATGGCATTTCCGTGTTGATCGATGGTGCTGAAATCGGGAGCCTTATCCCCAGGTTGAAGATGTGTCATGTTATTGGTTTTTCAATGAAACGAATTCATGCATCAAGGGTTCATATGATCTCGCAGAACATTCCATATTTTCTGCAGGTTGCTTTAAGAACAAACCACTGAGTCTTGCATCTTTGCAAAGAACGCCAAATGCTTTCCAAGTGACCAAATCAGAGAAAGTCCAATTCGTGATCGATAAACTCGAGGAACTATTTCCCGAGGTACCAGTTCCTCTTCACCACAAGGATCCGTATACTCTTCTCATAGCGGTACTTTTGAGTGCCCAATGCACGGACGAGCGGGTGAATAGGACCACCCCTGCCCTCTTTGCCCTCGCTGACAATCCCTATGAAATGGCTCGCCTAACTGTGGATCAGATCGCAGGTATCATTCGTCCTTGTGGTTTGACTCCTATGAAAAGCAAAGGAATCCACCAGTTGAGTCAAATCATCATCGACCAGCATCAGGGGAAGGTCCCAGACAATTTCAAGGACCTGGAGTCCCTTCCGGCGGTGGGGCACAAGACCGCCAGTGTGGTAATGAGCCAGGCATTTGGTCATCCGGCCTTCCCTGTGGATACCCACATTCACCGATTGATGTATCGCTGGGGATTGAGCAATGGTCGATCGGTGGAACAGACAGAAAAGGATGCCAAACGTTTATTTCCCAAGGATCTGTGGAATAAATTACATCTACAGATCATCTATTACGGCAGGGAATATTCTCCTGCCAGGGGCTGGGATCTGGAAAAGGACGTGATCACCAACACCATTGGACGCAGGTCCGTCATTAATGAGTTTGAGAAGAACCTATCAAAAAAGAGTAAAAAATGATCCATCTTTTGATCCTGGAGATCTTTGACAAGGAGACCCTGCGAGAGATCAATCAAAAGGCCGTGGACTTTGCATTCAGCGCTGGTCCTAAACTATTGATGGGACTCGCCACCCTTGTCATCGGTCATTATCTGATCCGACTTCTGAAAAAGATCATCAAGAAGGCATTCAGGCGATACCGGGTGGACGCTTCCCTAAGCTCCTTCCTGATGAGCCTGATCGTTTTCCTCCTTTATACCATCCTCCTGATCGCTGTGGCCTCCACACTTGGCGTTGCTACCTCTTCCTTTCTGACCATTCTTGGGGCCATGGGTCTGGCGATCGGCCTCGCCCTACAGGGGAGCCTTTCCAACTTTGCCGGTGGGGTCCTGATCCTCCTCTTCAAGCCTTTCAAGGTGGGTGATATCGTCGAGATAAACACCAGAATGGGCACGGTCGAAAAGATCGATATCCTCCACACAACCCTGGTGCTTTTTGACAATCGTGTGGTGACCATGCCCAATGGACCGGTGGCCAATAATGAGATCATCAATTTTACCCGGAAAAAGGAGCGTCGCGTTCAATTGGATATCGGGATCGCTTATCGCCACAAGGTCGGAGATGTTCGTCCAGTGATCCTGAATATCTTGAAACAGGATGAGCGGATCCTGAACGAACCGGAACCAGTCGTGAAATTGAATCAATTGGCAGATAGCAGTCTGAATCTGGTTGTCAGATTCTGGACCTCCCCTGAGGATTATTTTGAATCCTACTGGGATAATCTTGAAAGGATCAAAGATGCATTGGACGAACATGGTTACGAGATCCCATTCCCACAAAGGACAGTAACCATTGTCCAGAAACCTTCGGGTTCCGCCGAATAAACCGTACCTTATGGGTATCTGAAAAACTGAGCGATATGTTCACTTACGATACCCTTTCTCAAGCGATAAACGGACTAAAGGACCGTGGTTACCGATTGGATTTCAACCTCAATTTCGATTGTCTGGAATGTGTCAATGACAATACCATGGTTCAGCCGGAGGAATTCAAGGTTGCGGAGATCCATCGATTTGAAGGAAATACGAACCCTGATGATTCGTCCATTCTTTACGCCATTGAAGTTTCGGATGGAAGGAAAGGGGTTCTTGTGGATGCATATGGCGCTTATTCCGGACAGATCTCTGAAGAGATGATGCACCGGCTGCAGGAACGCCGCTGATCAAAAATCAGTGCTGAGCGACAGGTAGAATACCCTCGGAAGGGTGACCCCATCTTCGATTCCCCATGCCCAGTCCACGCGGACAAAATATCCAAAAATGGTACTTCTGAGTCCGAATCCATATCCATAGACAAAGGGATCCTTTCGATTCTTCAGTGTGATCTCAATAGGCCCATTACGGATTACATCTCTGGTGATCGCATTTTCTTCGGAGTATGGCGTCAATCCATTCCAGGCTGTACCAACATCACCGAATCCAACGATCTGGAAATTACTGAAGAAGTCATTTCGCAAAGGTCTATTGAATAGGTAGCGGAAGAAAGGAACCCGAAGTTCTGAATTGACCGCCACGAAGGAATTCCCATTTCGGATGTTCTGAACAAATCCTCTCATATTCGTGACCAGGGTCTGGAAGATATAATTCTGGTCTGCCACCGGAGTAGAGTTCAGGAATTGGGTCTGGTTGATCTGATTGTCCACTCCGCCCATCACATAAAGAAGCTTCTCCGGTCCAAAAGAGGTCCCAAAAGCAAACCGGTTGGCCCAGATGATCTCTCGATGCACCGGGAGGTAATGCCGAAGGTCGATCCCCGCAGTATGGAGTCCAGTGTTTCCTTTAGAGAAATTCTTGTAATACTCAGTAAAGACCTTATACCTCAAGCCATGATAAAGATTGATCCCCACCCTTCGCGTATTGTCAAAGATGTACTCAAACTTGATCTGCGCATATTGCCGGTAGATATCTGGCCGTTGAAGGGATCCCTGGATGAAATCTGACGGCGTGATCATTCGCTCGAAACGGATACCCGGAGTCAGTCGGATAGCGGTAACCTCATTGAAAGGCCAGGTGAAACCATACCTTATCTCATGCGTAAGGAATCGGACATTATACTGTTCGAATTGACTGACCCGATCCACACCCAACTGGCTTCGTCGGTAGAGGAAAAGATCCTTGTTCAGTCGCTTCTTGTGATCAAGGAATGCCAAAAAGAACTCCGAATTAGGGGCGATGGACATCCCCGGAAGGGGTTGAAAATCCCAGCGAAATCCTCCAATGATCCTGTAATCATTCATCAGATCGGTCGCTCCCAGTGTAAAGTTGACATTGAACCCGGGATTGAACAATGCCCCGTTTGGACTCCCAGTATAAGGCTGATACTGCGGATTCTCGAAAATGAAATCGATCTGGGCTCCAAGCTTATCCCGAAAGAAACTCAAATAATAATTCCGACTTGGGGGAATATCAAAGGTTGGCTCCTCCACCTGAACATCCGGCTGGTTGCTTCTAGACACCATGGGTCGCTCATTCTCTTCCTGTTTGGGTGGCGGTTTTCGTCGTTGACTATTTGGAGCATATTTTTCTACCAGGGTAGGATCGAACTGATAGTCCTCAATATCCACCTCAAACTCCTTTCTGAAATCGGATCGCTGGGCCATAACATTCTCCCCTCCCGTAATAACGGTTGTTCGCGAGGGATCCCGTTCTCCCTGACCTTCGCCGGAAGGTCCACTTACCATTTCCCTGGCAGGAACGAATTCCTCTTTGTAAAGCTGATATCTTCCCTTTCGATAGATCACCTTAATGGATACATCTCCCTCAGGGCTGCTTCGGAAGACGAGATCATCCAGTTTTTGTGAAGGAGTTACGTATTGATCGAAAACATATTGGTAGTGGGTCGTTGTGTCCACAAAGGCAATGACCGAATCTATGCCTATGATCTGAGGAGTTTGAGTTCCTTCGAATCTGGAAAGATAACCGATGAATCCGGGCTCGTATTCAAACGGCTGATATTCAATCTCTCCAGGACTCTCGGTCAGGCGCCAAATAAATTTCTTCTTTTCAAATTTCAATTCGGGTTCTACCCGAACAGCGAAAAGGTCAAAGGATTGGGGATAAGAATGGACCTCTTCTTCCCATCTTAAGGTATCCTGGGGTCGATTGGACTTCCATACCACCTGCTTTCCACCATTGAAATACGCCGGCTCGAGATCATCCCATCCATCATTGGTAAGGGGAGTGATGGTTCGACTCAGGATGGTATATGTGTAGATATCGCTCTTTCCCTCCTTCACTGCAGACATCAGTAGGGTCTTTCCTTCCGGAGAATACGTGAATGATAGGACCTTCTCGAATCCGAAAAGGTTCTTCTTGTCCAGCTTCTTTTTCGCTGCATCATAAAAATACAACCACAGAAATCCCTTTTCTTCGGTGACAATGGCGAGTATCTCACCGTTGGGATGCCATGCGAGCAGTGGGAATGAATAATCCGTGTTCTGTGCGATCCGATATCCCTTCGAAAACACCTTGTCCCTTTTATCCCTTTCCAGGTCGTGGACAAAGACCTTATATCGACCCTGACGATTGACCGAATAAGCCGCACGGTTTCCATCTTGGGTCACCTTCATTTCGGTGATCCTCTCAAATTTCTTCATTCTCGCCAACCGTTCACCCGGGACCTCCTCCAGGTTGATGGTCTCATTATACCGGGTTCGGTAATACGCCTCCCACTCATCCATGAAATCATCAAAGTCGACTCCAAGCACAAATAGGAAAGCCTCCTTAAGATTTCGGTTCGCAACAGCGATGTAGAGGAGGTTTTTGATAACCCCTGTCCCATAGGTCTCTGCGATATAATTCCAAATCGAATGGCCTGCATAGCGAGCCTCTTCATTTACGAGTCCATTCAATCGATGATACTGTCCGGTATAGAACCCATCCTTGACATGTGCATCCAATTCGGGCGTCCAACTGCCGGAAACGTAACTGATCAGGCCCTCAAGAAACCACTCGGGCAGGGATAGTAAGGCTGAGTTCTTGACCGAGTTGGTGAATCCACCGTAGATCAGCTCGTTGAGGAGGACATCCGCCAAACCCTGTTTGATCTGTTGCTCCAAATGAGCGTAACTTCCGTCAAAGTAGACGAACATCTTTCCCCCGGCAAGTCGGGTGATCCCACCGGTATTATACGCGTCCTCTGTTTCTTCGTTAAGATTACTCTGTTTGAGATCGGTCAGCGAATTGAAGACCAGGATCCGGATCCGATCATCGATCTGGACTCCCATGAATTTTTCCATGGGATCGAGATTCCTATGGACCATTCTCGAAACCTCTTCGGCAACCTCGCGACCATTCTTGTAGAAATAGACATCGTACTGGTCATATCTAAAGAACTTCCACTCAAAGTTGTTGTATTGCACACGATTCTTTCCATAGCTCTGTCGGATCCCATAATAGAACTGGGCATTTGCCAGTTGGGCCAACAGGGCAAAAAGGAAGAGAAGTAGAAGTTTCTTGTGCATCATGGTTCAGGATCCTCCCAAAGCTAATGAAGATAACGCTTTTGAGAGGTTTTTGTGTTACGACCTTTAGCACATTGAGCCACATCCCCGTTCCAGTGCGGTTAAGCTGCGGTTCAGGATACCAACTCTAAAAGGCGATTTTCCACTTCCACACTATCCCATTTCTGCTCGATCCCCGGAATGGACATGATCTTGCTCATGATGGCATCCTGACGGTTCCCCTCTGCCAGAGCATCGTGATATCGGATATGGGAAAAAGTGACCATACTATAAAGAGGGAGCCACTTTTCCGGATACTTATCCGCAAATCGACGCTCGATCTTCTTTCGAAGTAAAAAATCGGGGTCAGCGGTCAGATCTCTCATCTCGACGAAGTTTCGCATCGCCAATTCAGCAATAGCATCTGCATCCGGCTTACGGATCAACTCATATTGACGGAATATGGTATCCACATCATCTCCGTATATCTCGAATAGCTCATTCAGAACGGTACAGTCCTCAAACCCCGCGTTCATCCCCTGGCCATAGAAGGGAACGATCGCATGAGATGAATCCCCGATCAGGGCCACCTTTCCATTCCGGGTCCACGGAAAGCAGCGAATGATCCCCAAAGAGGAGGTGGGGTTCTCCTTCCACTCCACAATGAGATCCGGCATCATTGCCAGGGCATCAGGGAAGGTGGAACGAAAGAACTGAAGAACGTCATCATCACCCTTCAGATTCTCAAAGGAATTCTCGCCTTCGAACGGCATAAATAGAGTACATGTGAAACTCCCATCCTGATTCGGTAAGGCGATCAGCATAAAACCGCCTCTTGGCCAGATATGCAAAGCATTCTTTTCGATCCTGAATCCACCATCTTCGGCAGGAGGGATGGAAAGCTCCTTATATCCGTGTTCTATATAGGTCTGAGAGTATGTGAAACGGTCGGTCTTTTGCATGATCTGGCGGACGGCTGAGTAAAATCCATCAGCCCCAAAAAGCAGATCCGCTTCCTGCTCAACGATTTTCCCATGATCATCCTCAAACCAGGCGGTCGCTGTTTCGAGGTCAACTCCTGTGCATTTTTGATCGAAGTGGATCTTCACCCCTTCGTGTTGTTCGGCCAGGCTCATCATGGTCTGATTAAGCCCTCCCCTGGAGACCGAGTAAATGGCTTGCCCCTCCTTGCCATAAGGCTGGTAGGTCAAAGTTCCGTCCACCGAGTGCATGACCCTTCGGTACATGGGGATGGCCACCTTCCGGATCTCGTCTTCCAAGCCCACTCCGCGTAGTGCCTTCCAACCTCTGTCACTTAAGGCAAGGTTAATGGATCGCCCTCCATATACTCCCTCCTTCCTGGTATCCGGTCGTCTCTCATACATATTCACCTTATGACCTTTCTTGGCCATATATACAGCCCATAGGGATCCTACGAGTCCGGCTCCGACAATGGTGATCTCCTTTTTCGTCATCGTTGATTATCGACTTAAGCATTTGTCCAGGATCTCCCCGAACCTAAAAATATCCTCAAATGAATTATATAGTGGCACGGGTGCCATACGGATCACATTGGGCTCTCTCCAATCGACGATGACCCCGTGATCCATTAGTGCGTCAAATAGCTCTTTACCCTGCCCGTGCATGATCACTGAAAGCTGGCTTCCTCGTTCGCGATCATCCTGAGGGGTGATCACCTCAATAGGACTGTTCCGGCGTTCGGCCACTTCCGTGATGATGAACCGCAGATAAGCCGATAGGTTCAGAGATTTCTTTCTTCTTTCCTCGGGTTTGGTAGAATCAAATAGGTCCAGGCTTGCCCGATGGGGTGCCATGGCCATGACCGGAGCATTACTCAATTGCCATGCCTCAGCGGTAGCCATTGGTTTAAAGGTCTCTGGCATTTTGAATCGGGTATCCTTGTCATGCCCCCACCAGCCCTCGAAACGAGGAATATCCTCTCTGTTTAGGTGTCTCTGGTGAACATATATCCCTGCCACAGAACCGGGCCCACTGTTCATGTATTTATAACTGCACCAAGCGGCAAAATCCACATCCCAATCATGAAGTTGAAGCGGGACATTTCCCATAGCATGTGCCAGATCCCAACCCACCATTATCCCCTTTGATCGTGCTGCAGAGGTAATGGTAGGGATATTCATAAACTGACCTGTGTAATAGTTCACGCCTCCGATCATCAACATGGCGATCTCGTCACCTTGTCTTTCGATCACCTCGAGAAAATCCTCCGTTCGAAATGTGTGTTCCCCTTCCCTTGGCCCCACCTCAATAATGGCCTCCTTGGGGTCATATCCATGGAACCGGGCCTGACTTTGAAGGGCATATTGATCCGAAGGAAAGGCTTTTTTCTCGCAAAGGATCTTGAATCGTTTCCCTTTCGGGCGATAGAAACTGACCATCAAAAGATGAAGATTATTGGTCAAGGTCCCCATCGCAACCACCTCCTCAGGAAGAGCCCCACAAAGGCGGGCCAATGAATCCGTAAAGAATTCATGGTAGGGCATCCAGGGTCTTTTGGCATGAAAATGCCCTTCCACACCAAGTCGCGCCCAGTCGTCAAGCTCTTCCAAAAGGTATCTTTTGGCACTTTTGGGCTGAAGACCGAGTGAATTCCCCGTGAAATAAACCACAGGGTGACCGTTGTGCTCCGGAAAGAGAAATTCATTTCGCAGGTCACACAATGGGTCGTTTTGATCCTGTGACATTGCAAATTCTCTGGAATTGATCCAATTCATCGTAAAGGATGGGTTTGCCGGCTAAATTAGAAGAAAATGAAGGCTGCCAAAAACCAAATCAGAGAGGTTCCTTCCAGAAGGAAGGAAAAATAAAGGTCATCCCGTTGGTCATTTGAACCCCGAACAAGGATGATGGCGAAAAACAGAGCGACGACCTGAGCATAGAACGATCCTAAAGGCCAGGCTCCGAAATACCATTGTCGAAGTGAAAGGAGGATCATTGCGCCCACAAGACAAGCGATCGCCAAAAAACGAGCACCCCCGACTCCGAGGATCATGGGTAGGGTGGATAATTCACGGTCATCGTCCTTCATGTCTCGGATATCAAAAGGAATCGTGATCCCAATAATGAATAGAAATCTTTCGGTCGCCCCAAGCGCATGATCCAGATCAGGAGTGATCCCCGATTCGATCAAGGGTAGGATGTATGTGACGATCACCCAAACGAAGGCGATGGCAAATATCTTGATACCTTGCTGGTATCGAACCCCTCCTCTTTTTTGGGGTTGGATCGGCAATGGATAGGCCAGACTAATGACCGCCGCGGCCACCAACCATCCCCAGGAGGAAAAAGAGAAACCCAGCACGATCCAAAGGATGACCGGAACCGCCAGGAACGTCATGACCAAAAGGCCGGTCGAGTGGTGAACCATCCACGACCGAATGGGATTGGCCACGGTGAGAGAGTCCTCTGAAGGTTCAAAGGCGCGAGCATAGTTATAGATCACAAATGTCCCGAGAAAGGAAAAGATCAGGTAGGGGATCATTACCGTTCCGGTCTGTAGGAATGTCAACATGGTCAAGGCCATGACATTCATTCCCACCCACAGATTCGAATAGGCTAGAAACCGTCCAATGTTCCGCAAAAAAGCCTTCATTGAAGCTGCAAGGTACGATGCAAATCAGGGACGGTGGAAACAAATACAAAACATGGCTTGAACAGGAAGCAAATCCACTTGTTTTGACGTAAATTTGCCACCCAAAATTTGGCTTACATGAACACCCAGGCGTTTGCTTTCAGGCACATTGGTCCGCGTGAGGCGGAAGTTGCGGAGATGTTGAAGACCATCGGTGTGAATTCGATCGAGCAATTGATCGAGGAAACCGTACCGGATGGGATCCGATTGAAGAAGCCTTTGGACCTTCTTCCTGCAATGACCGAGCATGAGTATTTGGTTCACGCCCAAAAACTTGCACGTAAGAACAAAGTATTCCGTACCTACATCGGTCTTGGCTACCACAACACCATCATGCCGGGTGTCATTCAGCGAAATATCCTTGAGAATCCAGGTTGGTATACTGCCTATACTCCTTATCAGGCAGAGATCGCGCAAGGTCGTCTCGAAGCCCTGCTGAACTTCCAAACCATGGTCACCGAATTGACCGGAATGGAAATGGCCAATGCGTCCCTTCTTGATGAAGCCACTGCCGCTGCCGAAGCCATGAGCATGCTCTATGGTGCACGTACCCGCGAGCAGGTCAAGGAAAATGTGAACAAATTCTTCGTTTCCAAAGATTGCCTCCCGCAGAACATCGATCTTTTGAAGACCCGAGCTGTTCCTCAGGGAATTGAACTGGTGATCGGTAACCACGAAGAACTGGAGATCGGTAATGGCTTCTTTGGAGCTCTCCTTCAGTATCCTACCGCGAACGGCCGAGTTCCTGATTACGGGCCATGGATCGAGAAAGCCAAGGAAAACGGTATTCGCATTGCCATTGCCGCAGACATCATGAGTTTGGTCCTGTTGACCCCTCCCGGTGAATGGGGAGCGGATGTGGTGGTTGGAAGTACCCAGCGTTTTGGAATTCCATTGGGATATGGCGGACCCCATGCGGCATTCTTTGCCACCAAGGATGAATTCAAGCGACTCATCCCCGGAAGGATCATCGGCAAGACCCTCGACCGAAACGGCAACGAGGCCCTTCGTATGGCCCTCCAGACACGCGAACAACACATCAAGCGCGAACGCGCCACGTCCAATATCTGTACCGCTCAGGTTCTTTTGGCCGTCATGGCAGGTATGTACGCCGTCTATCACGGACCCAACGGGCTTCGTCAGATCGCCAGCAATATTCACCGAGCTGCCCACACTCTGAACAAGGGTCTTATCAAACTCGGGCTTCAACAAAATAATGCCAGCTTCTTTGATACCCTTGAGGTTGAACTCGATGGGATCGATGGTCTTCAACTCCGCAAGATCGCTGAGGAGAATGAGATCAACTTCCGTTACATGGGATTCCACCGATTGGGCATCAGCCTGAATGAGACCACCAATCTTCAGGCCGTCAATGATATCCTCTCAGTTCTGGCTCAGGCCAAAGGAGTGGAACCCATTGTTTTCGAAAGCTGGGAAGAGGGCGAATCCCTTCCTGCAGAACTCAAAAGGAACAGTGAATTCCTTCAACACGAGGTGTTCAATAGCTATCATAGCGAGACTCGGATGATGCGCTATTTGAAGAAGCTGGAGCGCAAGGATCTGGCCTTGAATCACTCTATGATCGCCTTGGGATCCTGTACCATGAAGTTGAATGCAGCTTCTGAGATGATACCATTGAGCTGGCCATCCTATGGGAATATCCACCCCTTCGTTCCGATCGAACAGGCTTCAGGATATCATCAGATCATTCATCAACTGGAGACCGATCTGGCAGAGATCACAGGATTCGACGCCGTTTCTCTGCAACCGAATTCAGGGGCACAAGGAGAATATGCCGGCCTGATGGTGATCCGTGCCTATCATGAGAGTCGTGGTGACTTTGCAAGGAATGTTGCTCTGATTCCTTCTTCGGCTCATGGCACCAACCCTGCCAGCGCAGTCATGGCAGGTATGAAGGTCGTGGTCGTGAAATGTGATGACCGCGGAAACATTGATGTCGACGACCTTCGTGAGAAGGCCGAAAAACATGCCGATACCCTTTCCGCTCTTATGATCACCTATCCCTCAACCCATGGTGTTTTTGAAAGCCGGGTCATCGAGGTAACCGATATCGTTCATCAGTACGGTGGACAGGTTTATATGGATGGTGCCAATATGAATGCACAGGTCGGCCTTACCAGCCCTGGGATCATTGGTGCGGATGTCTGTCATCTCAATCTTCATAAGACCTTTGCCATCCCTCATGGTGGAGGAGGTCCCGGAATGGGTCCGATCTGTGTAAAGAGACACCTTGCACCCTTCCTCCCTGGAAATCCTGTGATCAAGACCGGAGGGGATCATGCCATTTCTGCAATATCAGCTGCTCCCTGGGGCTCCAGCCTGATCCTCTTGATCAGCTATGCCTATATCCGCATGCTCGGATCCGAAGGGCTTACCGACAGCACCAAGTTCGCCATTCTGAATGCCAATTATATCAAGGCAAGACTGGAGAATGACTTCAGTGTACTTTACTCAGGAGAACGAGGTCGCTGTGCCCACGAATTGATCCTTGATTGCCGTCCCTTCAAGAAGGCCGGAAACATTGAGGTCACTGATATCGCCAAGCGATTGATGGACTACGGTTTCCATGCGCCGACAGTCAGTTTCCCAGTAGCGGGCACCCTAATGGTCGAGCCTACCGAAAGCGAGGACAAGCACGAGCTCGATACCTTCTGTGACGCCATGATCAGCATCAAGAAAGAGATGGAGGAAGTGATCACAGGGGATGCCGATGGTGAGAACAACGTTCTGAAGAATGCCCCTCATACCCTGGCAATGATCACTGCCAATGAATGGGAACTACCCTACTCCAGAGAAAAGGCTGCTTTCCCATTGAATTATCTCTCTGACAATAAGTTCTGGCCCTCCGTTCGTCGGGTGGATGATGCCTTTGGGGATCGTCATCTGATCTGTACCTGCGAACCTATCGAAGCTTATGTAGAGTAAAATTGCCGCAAGGGGAAATTTCCCTAGCATCAAAACTTTACCATATGTTACAAAAGATACGGCAGCTGTTCGCTGCCGTATCTTTTAGGGGGGTATACCCTTCGATTGCTTAACGAAAGGGTTATATTCGTTTTAACTAAAACTAAAACAAAAAATGAATAAGACTACTACTATGGTAGTCCTTACCCTTTTTGGGGGGACTGTCATGGCTCAGGGTCAGGAGAACCTATTGGCTCCTTCGAAGACCCAAGCCACTCCAAAAGAGGAGCGACAAGCAGCTCCTTCACCCACTTTCCACAATGCCGAAAACTTCGGTCCCGAGGCTGTGATCTGGTCGGAGAATTTCTCCAATGGGATTCCTACCACCTGGGTAAACCAAGGGTTTGATGGCCAGGGAACTCCTTCGGCGAACGCCAAATGGGAATATCGTGGTCCATCCACCACCCCTTCGGTCAACACTGGTTCAAGAGGTGCCTTTGCCAATGCCAATGATCCCATTACCAGCCCTACCGCCTCAAATGGTTTCATCATCTTTGATTCGGATTATCTCGACAACGGCGGGAACTCCTCAAACATGGGAAATGGTCCAGCACCTGCTCCTCACATCGGAACCCTTACCACCGATACCATTGACCTCACCGGTCATAATCAGATCGAACTGGTATTGAAGAACTACGCAAGAAAATTCTTCTCTGACTTCAGGATCGCGATCTCGACGGATGGCGGAACAAGCTGGCCTGACACTCTCAAGCTATTTGATGAGCTTGAAGTGAATGCTGCCACCTCTACGAACGAACATTTTGAGGCGAACATCTCTCTGATCGCCGGAGGTCAGGCAAACACCATGCTCCGTTTTATCTATGATGGCACTCCTGGAAACCAGAATGGAAATGGGTACTACTTCTGGATGCTGGATGATGTTGCCATTCAGGATCTTCCACGTCATAAAATGAAGTTCACTGACTATCAGGGAGCTCCCGCACATGATATCATCTATGATAATGATGGTGCTGGCGGTAAGTATGGTGTGATCACCTACAAGCAGAATCGTCCGATCAATTTTGATTCGAACATCTTCAACTATGGTTCACAGACCCAGTCGAATGTGAAATTGGAAGTGGACATTCTCAATGCTTCTAACAACTCATTGATCACTACAGTTTCTTCTGGGGCCAACCCAACTTCCGTTGCAATGTTGGATACCGCCAACTACAACAACATGGTGACCCCCACCTGGACGCCTACCCAAACCGGAAACTACCTGATCGTTTACAAGGCCGTTTCTGACTCTGTGAACGCCACAAAGGGGATCATGCCTACGGACACTTTCCTCCTTCAAGTTACCGATACACTGATGTCTCTCGACTTTGGGGTCTTCAGCAACAACTTTGGAACCGACAATATCGGTGATGATAACTCTGAGATCGGAGTACGTTTGGATCTCGTTGAGGACGAACGACTCTTTGGAGCATGGATCCGTCTTTCTTCTGTGACCACCGCGGGTGGACTTATGGAGATCGAGGTCTATGATACCACCGGATTTGATTTCACTGCTGGATTCCCAACCCAAGCCTTGGTCAGCAAGCAGGTGACCATTACCAATGCAATGGTAGCCTCACGGGTGGTTCAGGTCGATCTGACCGATGCCAATGGAGTACCTCTTTATTTGGATAAGGATAGTTATTACATGACCGTCCGTCTGTTCTCTAACGCGGGTGCCAATCCCATTCAGATCGGTAATGACCAGAGCTTTAACCAACCTGGTACTGCTTCCATCATGTACTACACCGCTGCTACCCCCAATAGGTGGTACACCGGTTTCATTGACAGCCGCACGTTGAATGCACCGATCATTCGTGCGATCATGTGTGCTGACTCTGATGCCAACTGCATGTTCCTTGATGTGGAAGATCTCAACCGCGAAATGGATATCACCATTGGGCAGAATGAGGTGAGTAAGGAGATCATTGTTGATTTCAACGAACTTACTGCCAACGGTGTTGAGCTTCGGATCACTGATATCAAGGGAAGTACCCTTCTCAATCAGAAAGTGAACGTGACCAACGGTCAAAGGGAGGTCATCAGTGCAAGTGAATTTGCTCCTGGTGTATATATCCTCACTATTTCCAATGGTTCAAAACTGAATACCTACAAGTTGATGATCCAGTAAGGATCGAGCTTGACTTTCTTTTTAAAGCGCCCAAAAGGGCGCTTTTTTTATTCCATCTCGCTAACGTCTCTTCATTATACTTCGGTTTAGGTATAATTTTCGTTTCAAATCCCATCCCTATTATGCTTTTTTTAAGAGAAAACTTTACATTTGGGAGAAACAAAATTTACCTAAACATGAAAAAGACTACGAGTTTAATCGTAATGTCTTTGGTAGGTGGTATGGCAATGGCACAGAGCAATAACAACAAGCTCGAGCCCACCTTCACAAAGGCAGAGTTATCCAGTGATGTTAAGAAGTCTGCGCCAGCGGG
>JAJLJK010000123.1:0-3215 GCA_033844885.1 Bacteroidota bacterium
GTCGTTCGGAAGAACGATCTCGGTCATTACAGCGAGAGATTCGCTGGGGGTCTTGGCCTTCATGGAACGTGGATTTTAGGTTGCAAAAGTACAACCTCAGAGATGGTAAACCCAGGCGCCGCTGTTTATTTGTTTTTTCAGAAGGTTGAGCTGGTGGGTCGCTTCTGACTTCTTCTGGCTACTGAATAGCGAAACTTTGGTGAATCGGGTATTATCCCGAATGATCTCAGGCTCAAACCCACGGGCCTTTAGAACCGCCGCAAGAGAATGAGCATTCTCTTCTTCAGTAAATGAACCGACCACCACATAATAACCAGGCGCGGAGGTTTCGGTAAAGACGGGAGACTTAGGAGCAGCTTCTTCGGCAGGAATGTTGTCCGCTTCTGTCACCGACTCGTCCTCAACCACCTTTTCGACGACTTCCTCCTTTGCCAATTCCTCATTCGAAAGAACATGGTCCGGGTTGGTCTGGGCGAAGAAAAGTGGATTGAAGGAGGCCATTCCATCCATATGGAGGTTCCAATCCGCTTTCTGGCTTCCCATGTAAAGCAAACCGGCAACAGGCAATAAAACGGCTGCGGCCTGCCACCATCCCTTGTTCAACTTGCGCTCTGAAGCGGTTTGGCGGATGGTCTCACTGATGGGAATGGTCCGTGCTTCTGGTTGGATGGAAGGTGCACGAAAGATGCCCAAACCATAATAGTTCGGGTCGAAATTCTGATCAACGGATGCTTTGAAGGCGATCTTCCCATTTGGCTCGGAATAGAAGATCCCAATCCCATCCCATTTCACACGCTCACCTTGACGAATCTGATCCACAATTTGAGCGACCTGATACTGGATCTTGTGTTCTGCTTCCTCAAGCGTGATCTTCTCTGATCGGCTAATGTGAATTGGCAGGAGCTTGCTTCCACCCTTCAGGTCAGGTTGAAAGGCCACCTTTCTGGCAGGGGGCAGAAACATCTGTGTAGCGCCGTTTACCTGCGCTGCCGTTCGATGACATATAAGACTCCCCAGCCCTTCAATAGCAATGACCTGATGTGTGAACAACAGTTCTTTTATGTAGATCCCCAGCATTTTCATGATATATCTGCTAAATTAGTGTTCTGCCTACGAATAAATCAACCTTTCTTCGACAATATGTTCCATTTTTTTTCCACGCGTTATTCACAGGCCGTCGAATGGCTCTGACCTACCTGCGAGATAGTGTTCAACAAGCCATTCATGGTCAAAGTGATGCGCCATCCTTGACCCCGGTCAGTGGAGGGAGTATCAACCAGGCAGGAAAGTTTGATCTAAGGGGGTCGGAATATTTCATCAAATGGAATGACTCAAAACGGTACCCTGGGATGTTTGCTTTGGAATCAAGGGGCCTCGATCTTCTCCGATCAACCGGATCGGTTAGGGTTCCTAAGGTCATTGATAACTGGGAGGAAGATGGAATGGGTTTTCTTGTCCTTGAATGGATCGAGGCTGGCAAGGGGGACTCCGGTTCATGGGAAGAACTCGGATCACGATTGGCGTCGTTGCACCAGGTCAGGGGTAAGGTTTTTGGTTGGGAAACAGATAACTATATAGGAAGTCTGGACCAGCTGAATTCGTGTTGCGATACTTGGGAGGAGTTCTGGGCCACCTGCCGGATCGAACCTCAGATCAAGATGGCCTTTGACGATGGGATCATTCCGGATAGTTATCTCCGAAGTGCGAACCGGATCTTCAAAAAACTCGATAGTCTTTTCCCAAAGGAGCCTCCTACATTGGTCCATGGCGACCTTTGGGGAGGGAACGTCTTATTCGATCGTTCTGGAAATGGTATCCTCTTTGATCCGGCAGTTTATTTCGGACACCGGGAGATGGATATAGGGATGATGCACCTTTTTGGAGGGTTTGATGACCGGTGCATGGATCAATACCTTCAAGAATCTCCTTTGGAGAAAGGATGGGAGGATCGACTATTACTATTCCAGCTTTATCCGATGTTGGTTCACTTAAATCTATTTGGCAGTGGATATGCCTCTGGGGTGAAACGGATCCTGGATAGATACGATTAGAGTTCCACCAATCCGTTCTCTGCGATCGCTATGATCCTGTCATTTTTTTGAGGATGGATCAGGGCCGTCCCCGTAAACCTTCCGAAAGCCGGAAGGATGAAGGTTTTCTCTTGAATGTAGAAACAGGGCAACCGCATGGATTGACGAGCCCTTCCTCGCAGTCGAATTCCAGGGTGAAGATGACCAGCGATCAGCGGAAGCTCCCCATCTCCCCCTGGTTCATGACGCATGATGAAATGGGGATCGATGATCTCATTCACCAACTCCAGTCCCCCTTCTTCATACCTTTCCCGATCGAGAATATCATGATTCCCTTGAACCAAAGTGAAGTGGAGCGGAAAGTGATCCTTGACGAATTCTGCGAAGATCGCCCAGTCCCTGTTCTCATCGCTATGAAAAAGATCCCCAAGCAAGACCACCCTGTCAGGTTGGTGATCCTTAATGAGGGATGCCAGCCGATCAAGATCTGTCTGGGTCATGGAAGCGGGAACAGGAATACCTGAACGTTGAAAATGACGGGCTTTCCCAAGGTGTAGATCGCTGATGATCAGCCATCTGAGAGATTCGTTCACCATGGCTCGCCTTGGATCCAGTAGCCACTCACATTCGCCGAAAGGCACTCTAAGTAAAAATTTATTGATCATTTCCGTCCTCGCCTCCTACAAATGCGCTAATTTAATCAACCCAAAATCACAACTCTCCTCTGTTTTGGAAACCGTTTCAGAAACCCAGACACATTCTGTTTCTCCATTTTCCGAATTCGAATTCAGATCCTATGCTCGTGTCTTCATCAAACCTGGAGACCGACCATCGATCACCCTTGAAGGTGAAGGTCGATTGTTGGACCTCTTTCGCATCGATCAAACGGATGGAAAACTCACCCTGACCACTTCAGACCCTGTTGAGTTCGGGTTGGAGACCGTATTCAACTTACAACGGTTACAGGTCAAGGTGACGGTTACTTACACGGATAAGCTTGAAACGGTGGTCAATCGGGGGGCTGGGAATTTCTTTCTCAGCTTTATGGATCCCGATAAGGATCTTGTTATCGAGAATCGAGGAGTTGGAGATATCGTTGCAGAGGTTCACGCCCGCAGTATCAAGGCCGACCTGATGGGAGTTGGAAGTATCATTCTCAGGGGAAAGGCCTCACAATTGGATTTT
>JAJLJK010000124.1:0-3215 GCA_033844885.1 Bacteroidota bacterium
TCCCATTCGTAGATCGGCATCTCTCCTACCCGGAAGAACAGGGCAAAGATGCCCATGATCAACACGAGGATTCCCACCCATTTTACCCAACCGGGTTCACGTTCAGACATTTGGAATAGCATCGATCAGTTGCTTGGTATATGGATCCTGAGGATCGGAATAGACCTTATCGGAGGGTCCTTGTTCCAGGATCCTGCCACGCTGCATGACCAAAATATCATCACTCATATAACGCACTACATTCAGGTCATGGCTTATGAAAAGATAGGTGAACCCAAACTCTTCTTTCAGGTCGTTCAAAAGGTTCAAAACCTGAGCTTGGACTGAAACATCCAAGGCAGATACCGACTCATCACAGATCACCAATCTCGGTTGTAGGGAAAGAGCTCTGGCGATCCCGACCCTTTGTCGCTGTCCACCGGAAAAGGAGTGCGGATATTTCCTTGCCGCTTCTTCAGGCAATCCTACCCGATCCAATAACTGGATCACCCTTTCCATTGCCTCTGAACGATTCCTGGCGATCCCATGGATCAGCATAGGCTCGGCTATGGCATCACCCATCCTGACTCGTGGATTCAAAGATGAGAATGGATCCTGAAAGATGATCTGAATTTCGCGTCGCAATTTCCGAAGGTCCTCTCCTTGGAGGTGGGTAATATCCCTCTTATTGTAAAGAATGGAACCCTTTTCGGGCTCCAATAATCGAACGATGCACCTCCCCAAAGTTGATTTTCCGCATCCACTTTCACCAACAAGCCCCACGGTTTCTCCTTGGTTTATCAATAGGTCGATGCCACGCAAAGCTTCAAAGGGTTCCGTGCTCGAGAAAAATCGGGCTTTGGACCCAAAGAATTTGTGAAGACCGCGAATCTCCAGCAGGACGTTTGGATGGGATTTCTCGAGTGATTTTTTGGGGTGGGTGGGTGGGGCGGTGCCTTCGAGAAAATTCTGGACAGTGGCCAGACGGTAAGGACGACCCTCAGTGGGGGGACGACTCGCTAAAAGCCCCTGTGTGTACCTTTCACGCGGATGATCCAATACTTCCTGAACCGTACCATGCTCTACAGTCTTTCCCTTGTAAAGGACCAATACCCTGTCTGCCACTTTGCGAACCACTCCCAGGTCATGGGTAATGAAGATCATCCCCATTACTCTTTCACGCTGAAGATCATGAAGGAGATCCAAAACCTCTGCCTGCACGGTCACATCCAGCGCAGTAGTGGGTTCATCGGCAATAAGCAAAATGGGATCACATGAAATGGCCATGGCTATGACAACACGTTGCCGTTGGCCTCCTGACATCTCGTGGGGATATTTCTTATAGGACGATTCAGGCTCTGGAATATTCACCTTAGCAAAGAGTTCGATCACTCTATTCTTTGCCTGCTCCTTTGTGAGGCCACTATGTAATCGCAGACCCTCTGCCACTTGTTCCCCTACTCGAATAGAGGGATTCAATGCGGTCATAGGTTCTTGAAAGATCATTCCAATTCGGGATCCACGGATCCCCAACCACTCCTTATCGGAAATCTGAGTCAGATCCCTTTCTTCAAGCTGGATCCTGCCTCCGACCCTTTCAACCCCATTGGGCAACAATCCCATGACTGCCAAACTGGTCAAGGACTTTCCCGAACCAGACTCCCCAACGATCGCCAAACACTCCCCTGGATTCAGATCAAGAGATAGGTGAGATACTAGTTCTGAATCATTAGCTCGTGCATGGATGGACAGATCCTCAATATGTAGCAGGGGCTCCTTATTCATTATCGCTTTAGCATCTTCTTCAACGAAAAGATGGCCTTCCCTAAAAATGTCTTTCGCTCATAAGACATTCGGTTGATGTGATACCTGAGAAAACCTTTAGTGGAATAGAACTCATTGAAGACCATCCCATCCCGTTGATCCTCTTTTATTTTCCTGAATCCCACCATATTTCCTCCCTCCAACTGGATCTCCTCGAAATCCGGACGGTTCTTTCGAATAAATTCGGCCACAAGGACCAGGGAACGCATCCACATGTCGTGAAAAACAAGTATCCCTCCTTTCCGGAGAAGTTGTGCGGCAAAATGGAAATCAACAAATGCCCCATCAAACTTGTGATCACCATCGATGAAAATAAATTCAAAAGACCTTCCTTGATCGAGTAAATAGGGCAAACCGCGGTCACTAAACATGGGGATATGACTATGTCGATCACCAAATCCGTTGGCTTCGATATTCTTAAGGGCCTGATCCTGATAATGATCTGTTTGGAACGGGTCCAGGCTAGTCAAAGAAACCTTAGGCCCAGCATCCAACATATAGCACGCGGATTGACCAAAAGCCAACCCGATCTCAAGGCAGTCCTTAAAATCATTCTCGCGAATGACCTTTCTCAACTCCTCTCCCTCGTTGGACTTTACAGAAATAAAGGATCGTTCCTGAGGGATCTGAATATTCAATGACATGGTGTTCTAAAAGGTCGAAAATAGGTCTTTTCAAAGATTCAGGTAATTGTGATCTCTGATTCCTCAAGAATGGGTTCTGCCCGAAAGGCCAAGAGGAGTTGCGCAAGGGTAATGGTGTCCTTTTCACAATATCTAGCGATCCGTTCAAGATCTTTCTCCTTCCAGAAAACGGGTCCTACCATACTACCATCCATATCTTCCTTTGGAGTCGGGATTCCAAAAAGGGCAGCAAGAAGCTTGAGTGAAGTGAAGTTCTTGCGATCACCGAATTTCCACAATTCCATAGTATCCAAATGTCCGATCTCCCAGGGTTTCTTTCCCTGGATCTGAAGAATGTCTGGCAATGGCAGCCGGTGAATGAGCATTCGTCGACAGAGGTACGGAAAATCGAACTCCTTCCCGTTATGCGCACAAAGGAGGTGATCCTTTTGATTGAAATATTGATTCAATAAGGTGGAAAACCGGGTCAGGATGTCTTTTTCGTCCTCTCCGAAAAATGACTTGACACGTAATTGCCTTGGAGCACTGAAGTACGCCACCGAGATGCAGATGATCTTTCCAAACTCGGCCAAGATGCCTGCTCGCTTTGGGTAGAATTCCTCCGGAGTCTCTCCTTCCTGTCGCTGCCAGGCGGTCTTCTCGTCCCAAAGCACCTGAAATTCAGGACTCAGCGACTGATAATCCGGAGCCCCTGGAACGGTTTCAATATCGAGGAAAAGCACCTTGCTGAGGTCGATATTCTCCATTTCAGTTCTTGTCGAATTCCTG
>JAJLJK010000125.1:0-1291 GCA_033844885.1 Bacteroidota bacterium
TCCCATTCGTAGATCGGCATCTCTCCTACCCGGAAGAACAGGGCAAAGATGCCCATGATCAACACGAGGATTCCCACCCATTTTACCCAACCGGGTTCACGTTCAGACATTTGGAATAGCATCGATCAGTTGCTTGGTATAGGGATTCTGAGGATCCGAGTAGACCTCATCAGAGGGTCCTTGTTCCAGGATCCTGCCACGCTGCATGACCAAAAGATCATCACTCATATAACGCACTACATTCAGGTCGTGGCTGATGAAAAGATAGGTAAACCCAAACTCTTCTTTCAGATCGTTCAAAAGGTTCAAAACCTGAGCTTGAACTGAAACATCCAAGGCTGATACCGACTCATCACAGATCACCAATCTCGGTTGTAGGGAAAGAGCTCTGGCGATCCCGACCCTTTGTCGCTGTCCACCCGAAAACGAGTGTGGATATTTCCTTGCCGCTTCTGCGGGCAATCCTACCCGATCCAATAACTGGATCACCCTTTCCATTGCCTCTGAACGATTCCTCACGATCCCATGGATCAGCATGGGCTCGGCTATGGCCTCCCCGATCCTGACTCGTGGATTCAAGGATGAGAATGGATCCTGGAAGATGATCTGAATTTCGCGTCGCAATTTCCTTAGGTCCTCTCCTTGAAGGTGGGTAATGTCCTTCTTGTTGTAAAGAATAGAACCCTTTTCGGGCTCCAATAATCGAACGATGCACCTCCCCAAGGTTGATTTTCCACATCCGCTTTCACCTACAAGCCCTACGGTTTCTCCTTGGTGTATCACAAGGTCGATGCCCCTCAAGGCTTCAAAGGGTTCTGAACTCGAGAATAATCGGGCTTTGGATCCAAAAAATTTGTGAAGACCGCGAATTTCCAGCAGAACGTTTGGATGGGATTTCTCGAGTGATTTTTGGGGGTGGGTGGGTGGGGCGGTGCCTTCGAGAAAATTCTGGACAGTGGCCAGACGGTAAGGACGACCCTCAATGGGGGGACGACTCGCTAAAAGCCCCTGTGTGTACCTTTCACGCGGATGATCCAATACTTCCTCAACCGCACCATGCTCCACAGTCCTTCCCTTGTAAAGAACCAATACCCTGTCTGCCACTTTGCGAACCACTCCCAGGTCATGGGTAATGAAAATCATCCCCATTCCTCTTTCACGCTGAAGATCATGAAGGAGATCCAAAACCTCTGCCTGCACGGTCACATCCAGCGCAGTAGTGGGTTCATCGGCAATAAGCAAAATGGGATCACATGAAATGGCCATGGCTATGACAACACGTTGCCGTTGG
>JAJLJK010000126.1:0-1484 GCA_033844885.1 Bacteroidota bacterium
GAGGGGAAATTCCTGCGGTTCGACAAGCAACCAGATGCTATTCATGACCTTATCCCTGAGGTTGGGGTCATCCTGCGAAAATCCCGCGAAAGCGGAAAGAAGAAAAATGAATAAAAGGCTGATCCTACTTTTCATGACTACCGGGGTTAAAGGAGGAAAGTTAATCATTTTCTTTTTTGAAGTCCATACCATCTTGATCCACAGTAAAATAAAAGGCCTCCATATTTGGAGGCCTGGCATGCAAGAGAGTAGGAATTCAGGTCAGATGCCGAATTCCGATTTGATATCATTCACCCGGTCCAGCTTTTCCCAGGTGAATAGTTCAACCTCAACGGTTTCCTCTCGATTTCCGGGGAACTGGAAAGTCTTTCGGGCCAGTCTGGGTTCTCTTCCCATATGCCCATATGCCGCGGTTTCGCTGTAGATGGGAGAGCGAAGGTTGAGGTTCTTCTCGATCATTCCTGGTCGGAGATCGAATAGGTTCTTGATCCTTTCTGCGATCTCACCATCAGAGAGGTCCACCTTTGAGGTCCCGTAGGTTTCGACAAATACTCCGATGGGTTCAACTACCCCAATGGCATAACTCAATTGAACCAACATTTGGTCAGCCACACCTGCTGCCACCATATTCTTTGCGATATGACGTGCAGCGTAAGCCGCAGAGCGGTCCACCTTACTAGGGTCCTTTCCACTGAAAGCGCCGCCACCATGGGCTCCTTTTCCGCCATAGGTATCCACAATGATCTTCCTCCCAGTAAGCCCTGCATCTCCGTGGGGTCCTCCGATCACAAACTTTCCGGTAGGATTGATATGATATTTGATATGATCATCGAACAAAGCCTGAAGTTCTGGTTCCAGAAGGGCCTTAACACGTGGAATGAGAATGACCTTGATATCCTCGGCAATTCGATTACACATGGCCTCCTCGGCCTCTTTTCGGCCCGCCTCGCTTCCGTCCTCGGCTAAAATGAATTCATCGTGCTGGGTGCTTACAACGATCGCCTCGATCCTCTCGGGTCTGTGGTCCTCAGAATACTGGATGGTAACCTGAGCCTTGGCATCCGGGCGGAGATATTGGATATCACGATTTTCACGACGCAACTTGGCCAATTCCTGAAGGATCTTGTGAGAAAGATCCAGTGCAAGAGGCATGTAGTTCTTGGTCTCGTTAGTGGCATAACCGAACATCATTCCCTGATCTCCGGCTCCTTGTTGGGTAGGGTCCTCCCCACGGTCGACACCGCGGTTGATATCCGGACTCTGTTCATGGATGGCAGAGAGAACACCACAAGAATTGGCCTCGAACATATATTCGCTCTTGGTATATCCGATCCTGGTGATGACGTCGCGAACGATCTGCTGGAGATCTACATAGGCCTTGGAGTTCACCTCACCAGCAAGAACAACTTGCCCGGTGGTGACAAGGGTTTCGCAAGCCACTTTGGATCGGGGGTCCTCAACCAGAAAGTGATCCAGGACAGCAT
>JAJLJK010000127.1:0-2267 GCA_033844885.1 Bacteroidota bacterium
ATCACCATGCAGCAATACAATGTGCTTCGCATCCTCAACGGGCAATATCCCAATGGGATCACTACCTCTGATATCAGAAGCAGGATGTTGGATAAGATGTCGGATGCATCTCGTTTGGTAGATCGATTGGAACGGCTCGGCTTGGTAGAAAAGAGGAAGAATAGCGATGATCGTCGTCTTGTGGCCGTTCGTATCAGTGAAAAGGGGATCGAGTTGCTCGAGCGGATCCAGCCTGAAGAGGAGGCCATGGAAAATGAAATGATGCCATTGACCCACGAAGAAGCCACTCTACTCAGTGATCTTCTCGATAAACTGAGAGGTTCGGATCCAACTGAAAAATAACGGAGAACCTGCGTCTTTGCTAAGTTTTTGATTTTTATTCAAACATTTTCACTTGATTTTTTTTGTTCTTTATAGCAAGAACGGGTCGCTTTATGCGTTTCTTTGAACCCGGAAATAATAAGTCACCAGTAACTATTTGATGGATATCCAGAACGAAAAAGCGTTTGAACGTGAATTGATCAAACGCGTCAATACCTACCTCAAGTCCCAGCCCCACAATCGCTTTGCAACCCCGGCCTTTTTCACGAAATCTGTGGTCATGGCCCTTTTTATGTGGGGAACTTTTGCCCTGTTGATCTTCTCACATCCTCCCATTTGGCTTTCCATGGTCTATTGGGTCCTTCTCGGTCTGGCGACTGCAGGGATCGGGATGAACGTGATGCACGATGCCAACCACGATGCCGTGAGTGAGAATAAAAAGGTGAATCAGCTCTTCGGGGCATCCCTTTATCTATTGTGTGGAAACGTCCTGAATTGGAAGATCCAACACAACCACCTGCATCATAACTATACGAACGAATACGGGATCGATGAGGATGTGAACACTCACGGACTCATCCGATTGCACCCCGAGGAGAACTGGAAGAAAATGCACCGTTTCCAGCATTGGTACGGACCATTCCTTTACGGTCTTCTCACCCTTAACTGGGCCTTTCAAAAGGAATTCCGTCAATTGTTCGAATACAAGAAACGAGGACTGACCGATCGCTTCGGAGGCTCTTTTACACGTGAACTGCTCATCCTTGGGGTTAGCAAGGCCTTTTATTTCTTCCTGTTCATCGGTCTTCCGGTTTGGGTCGGAGGATTCAGTATCTGGTGGGTGATCCCGGGGTTTGCACTGATGCACTTTGTTGCAGGTGTGGTCCTCAGCTTCATTTTCCAACTGGCCCATGTGGTTCCTGATGTGGAGACCGAGCGCCTTACCAAGGTAAGGGCGATCCATCAGTTGAATACCACAGCGAACTTCAGCACGGATAGTAAGCTGATCACATGGTTAGTGGGTGGTTTGAACTTTCAGGTAGAACATCACCTATTTCCCGGTGTATGCCATGTTCATTACCCACATATCAACAAGATCGTTAGGGAAACCACGCGCGAATACGGGGTTTCTTATTATGAGCACGGCCGATTCTTCAAAGCATTGGTCGGGCATATGAAATACCTGAAGGCCTTGGGGAATATCCCCTCCCTTCAGAGAGCGGCCCAGTAAGCCATCCAGGCAATAGCACCCGCGATCGCATAGAAAACGATCTGACCCATTCGAATGGGATACTTGACCATCTTCAAAAGGAGATGGTCTTTTTCATTAATGGGGATCAAAGGAAGGTCTAACTTTCCGGATTCCATCCGGGTCACTTTCTCCTCCTCTTTCAATTCGCTCTCCGCATCCAGATCATGTCCGCAATTCGGACAGTGCCGGATCTGTGCGAAAGACCAGTGCCCGCAATTGGGGCACTTCCTTTCATGTAAGGTTATCTTAGAATGATTAGCCATTGATGGCTTCGATGTCATCCACCAGGGTGGGCAACATCTTTTGCATTAGATTCTGGATCCCCTGTTTCAGGGTCATTGTAGAAGATGGACAGCCGCTGCAGGCCCCCTGAAGGAGAACCTTCACAGTCTTGTCCTCATAACTCACAAAGCGAATATTTCCACCATCCTGCTCCACGGCAGGACGCACATACTCATCCAGGATCTCAACGATCCTCTTTTCCACCTCACTGAGGTTGGTGGGATCCACCTCTTGAGCTACACTGGTCATCACCGGTGCATCTTCTTCGCTTCCGCTATGCGTCGCCACCTTTTCGGTCAGAACGGGCTTGCCTTCCTGAAGCCATTCAGAAATGAAGTTTCTCAACTCAAGGGTCACATCCTGCCATTCAGCAATGTCATATTTGCTGATCGCGATGTAATTTCCACTGATG
>JAJLJK010000128.1:0-8493 GCA_033844885.1 Bacteroidota bacterium
TTTGGATGAGGGACAAAAACCTGATCTGATCAGGTCATCTGCTTCTTCCACCGGAGATATCCCACCACGCACATGACCGAATAGAACGCGGCCAGAAAAGGATATACTTCCATTCCCCGAACTGAATAGAGCCAGATCGAAAAGGCATTGATCACAAACCAATAGATCCATGCAGAAAGCACCTTCAAGGCCTCCAGGTAACTGGCGTAGAAGCTAAAAATCGTGGTAAAGGCATCTAAAAAAGGTTTCTGAGCATCCGTCCGGGTCTTAAAAAAATACCCTAATCCAATTGCGAAGGTGATGCAGATCAAGACCCACTTGAAATGGAAGAGTGGATCTCTTTCAGTGATCGCCTTGGTATTTCCTAAATAGGCGGGCCGATACCAGGATACCCAGCCGTAGATCCCAATGATCACATAAAAGAGGTAAAGAATTGCCTCTGAATATAACCTCGCATGAAGGAGAAGGACGATCCCTAGTAATGAGCCAATGATGCCCATAGGCCAAGCCCATACCTTTTGAGGAATGAGAAGCAGGAGAAATAAAAGATTGAAGAGAACACTCGCCCATTCGAGCAGGAGGAAGAGATCCATAAGGTCCCAAAAATAAGAAAGGCCTCAAGTAGAACTGAGGCCCTTCCCAACTAACTAACCAATTAGCCTATGAAAACTACCACAGTAGCATCAAAGACAAAGCAAAGATAAACCAAAAAAATATTAAATCAAGCAACTGGTCTTTGATTTTTCACCAAAAAGGGAATTTTTCTTGGAATTTCAAGTTGAAACGCAGAGAATAAAAAGAGTAACAATACTAGGATCTCGCTGAGAATCAGTCATGAAAAAATTGAGGGGTGCACATGGCACCCCTCATCCAAACTAACCTAACCAATCAACCTATGAAAAAACTACCCTTAGTTTGTCCTTGATTGGACATTACAAATATGAGGCAGGATTTCCTAATTGAAGTTACAACATTGTTGCAGAGAATCAGACAAATATTCCCTGAATGATATAGAAAAAAGGCAACGAAGTTCGAGCTGGTTTATTGCCCGAAACTTAAGTTGCCTTTAATAAAATGTTATTGTCGAGAGGACTCAGACCAATTCCTGAACCAGATCAGCAGCTTCTTTTAGCTGAATGGCTGAATAAACCTTCAGGCCACTTTTGTCGATGATCTCCTTGGCTTCTTCTGCATTTGTACCCTGAAGGCGTACGATGATCGGCACTTTGATCTCACCGATATTGTTGTATGCATCCACAATTCCTTGTGCCACGCGATCACAACGGACGATCCCTCCAAAGATATTGACCAAAATAGCCTTGACATTCTCGTCCTTTAAGATGATCCGGAAGGCCGTTTCCACTCGTTTGGCATCGGCTGTACCCCCCACATCCAGGAAGTTTGCAGGATTTCCGCCAGCCATTTTGATAATATCCATAGTGGCCATAGCCAAGCCGGCTCCATTCACCATACATCCAACATTTCCGTCGAGCTTGACAAAGTTCAAACCGGCTTCCCCTGCTTCTACTTCTGTGGGATCCTCTTCGCGCTTGTCTCTCATTTCCTCGATATTCTTGTGACGGAACAACGAGTTGTTGTCAACGACAACCTTAGCATCCACTGCGAGGATCTTATCATCAGAGGTCTTCAGGACGGGATTGATCTCGAAAAGCGATGCGTCAATACCTTCGTAGGCTTTGTAGAGGCTGGTTACGAAACGCACCATCTCTTTAAAGGCATCTCCGGAAAGTCCAAGGTTAAAGGCGATCTTACGTGCCTGGAACGGAAGGATACCAGTCTTGGGATCGATCTCTTCAGTAAAGATCAAATGAGGGGTCTTGTCGGCTACCTCTTCAATATCCATACCCCCTTCGGTCGAATACATGATCATGTTCCGGCCTGATTGGCGATTGAGAAGCACGCTCATATAGATCTCTGAGGTCTCAGAAGGACCGGGGTAATAGACGTCCTCGGCAATAAGTACCTGATGGACCTTTTTCCCCTCTTTGCTGGTTTGAGGAGTGACAAGGTTCATTCCGATGATCTCACTTGCTTTCTCACGTACCTCATCAAGGGATTTGGCGAGTTTCACACCTCCACCCTTTCCGCGGCCTCCGGCGTGAACCTGGGCCTTGATGACCCACCATTGGGTTCCGGTTTCTTCAGAAAGTTTCCTGGCTGCCTCTACGGCCTCATCAGGAGTGGTAGCGACGATCCCGCGTTGAACGCGGACGCCATATCCGGAAAGGACTTCCTTACCTTGATATTCGTGTAGATTCATGATGGTGCTTTTGAAATGACTGCCGCAAAAATAGACTTTGAAAGCTAATTGGAAAAGGAAACAGGGCTATACTTGGGACCACACTCCGAACTCCTTCCCTAACCTCAAAATTCCGATATTCGCCAATTAGTGAATTTCACCACTGTCGTGGGATAGAATCTATTCGATGATCATAGCAAAGGACATTCAGAAGAATTATGGGGACCTGCAGGTTCTCAAAGGGGTGACTCTTGAGATCGACCCAGGAGAGATCATTTCCATTATGGGTGCATCGGGTGCAGGAAAAACGACGTTTCTCCAGATCCTTGGTACACTTGATCGACCCAATGGAGGAACCATTACCTATGACGGGATCGAAATTTCCAGACTTGGAGAGCGTGAACAAGCGCGGTTCAGAAATCAGAACATAGGTTTCGTCTTTCAATTTCATCACCTTTTACCTGAATTCACTGCATTGGAGAATGTCTGCATACCTGGTTACATCAAAGGCAGAAAGGTCAATGAACTTCAGGCGGATGCTAGAAACCTCCTGGACCGATTGGGCCTTACGGGTCGATTGGATCACAAGCCCAACCAACTTTCTGGTGGTGAACAACAAAGAGTGGCCATCGCAAGGGCATTGATCAACTCTCCTAAGGTGGTCCTTATGGATGAACCCACAGGGAATCTAGACAGTAAAAATGCAGAGGAGATCCACCAATTGGTCCTCTCTCTTCGCGAAGAATTGAATCAGACCTTTGTCCTGGTCACCCACAATAAGGACCTCGCAGAACTGGCAGATCGAAAATTGGAGATGAAGGATGGACGGATCCTTTGAGAATCTTTCGAAGGAAGAGATCAAGGAATACCTGGATGAAATGGTGGTTCGTTATGATCGACCTGAGTTCATCGAAAACGATCCCATTTCTATACCCCACCGATACTCTGATCCACGTGATCAGGAGATCGCAGGACTTTTTGCAGCCCTGTTTGCCTGGGGAAATCGAAAGACCATTATCAACAAATCTCTTGACCTGATGGAGCGAATGGGTGATGCTCCAGGAGATTTTCTTCAGAACGCCGGTCGGAAGGACCTGTTATCTCTCAGAGGATTTGTCCACCGGACCTTTTCTTCAGATGATATTGTGGAAACACTCCTTACTCTTCGAAAGGTCACTTCCGATAGAACTCTTGAAGCCATCTTCCGTCATCACCCTAATGAAGTGGATGGTTTTGGACCCATCACCCGGTTCTATCATTTGCTTAAGGAAAATGGTCTTGGACCACGCGGCCTTCGCCACTTTTCAAATCCTTCCACCGGAAGTGCTGCCAAGCGTTTGAATATGTACCTCCGATGGATGGTTCGTCGGGATCCCGCGGGCGTTGATCTAGGAATTTGGAGTTCTATCGATCCTTCACGCCTTAGCTGCCCTCTGGATGTGCACAGTGGAAAAGTTGCCAGAAAACTTGGTATCTTGAAAAGGGCTCAGAATGATTGGAGATCAGTGGCCGAATTGGATCAATCACTGCGTTCTTTCGATCCTTTAGATCCCGTCAAATACGACTTTGCCCTATTTGGGTTGAGTGCAATGGAAAACTTTTAACCTGACCATTATGAATGTCAATTCGTCCTCTTTGACCCGAACCGTATCATGGATCGGAATTTTCTTCGGAATCCTGTTTCTTTTTCTAGGCTATCTCCTTTTCTCCTCGGGATCCAAAAAGGTTATTGACGATCTGGTCACTTATTTTGGTGCAGCACTTTCCGGGCTTGGTCTTTCATTGGGCTACTATGCCTACAGGATCCAAAAACGAGGCCCAGGTGGCTATCTTCCCTATGCCCTATTTGCGCTTATCCTTTTTATTGCAGGAATTTTGATCATTATTAATGCGCCTAAACTTTCGGGGTACTTCAATGAACTAGTTGGGATCTGGGCGATCTTCTTTGGATTGTTGCAGTTTGTTCTGTCTTCTCGGGTAAAAAAGGGAAAGATGGTCTTCTATGTCAGTGCGGCTGTTTCTATGATCCTTGGTGTGGTGATGCTACTGAACTGGGCGGGAGAAAGTGGGCAGATCCCCGGTATTTATACCATGGTCCTCGGAGCGTTGCTTTTCCTGATCGGAATTCGTTCCAGGTTCTTCAATCGAAATAGATCAGCTTCCACAAAGGTTTCAGCCGACGAATCAACGGGTCAGGGATAGGATCTGATCGTTTTCGATCACCTTTTCCTTGTTTCCGTTATGGGCGACCTGGCGCATGGCTTCTGCGATCTCGGAGGCCTTAACTCCCTTGTATTTCTTTGGAATGATGGGATCCATCCATTTGAATAGAACTTTTGCCAACCCCTCACCCATTCTTGATTCATCCCGATCCCCAATGATCAGGCTGGGACGGAAAAAGTAGGTTTCCGGTATCCCAACCGCATAGACCTGACTCTCCATCTCTCCCTTCAGTCGATTGTAGAAAATAGAGCTTTTTGGGTCTGCCCCCATAGCTGAAACCACCAGAATTCGTTCTGCTTTCCTCTCCTTACCCAATAAGGCGGCGTTGAGGGGAATTCCCAGGTCAATCTTTTCATATTCAGACCTATCCGGGGTCTTTGCCTTGGTGGTGCCAACGCAAACATAGATATCCTCGACCTGGAATGCCGAAGGATGATCTGTCATTTGCTCTGCATCACCGATCACCTCATTCAATTTTGGATGGTCAATTCCCGTACTTCTCCTGTGATAGGTCCTTACCTCCTCATACAAAGGGTCATTGAGAAGAAGGTGAAGAAGGTGTTTCCCTACCAGGCCCGTGGGGCCCAGGATCATCGCTTTTCTTTTTATCATCAGAAGTATTCTTTGGTCGGATTCGGTAAACCACCCTATAACCGTTGGGTGGCGTATAGTTCATCTGTTCCGTACGGGTTTGATTCTCCACTTTCCAGGCATCCCCGATCAGGGGATCCTCCATCTCAGGATCCTCATCCTCAAATGGGTCCGGCTCTTGGAATATCTCTGCAGGTTGCACCCTTCTGTACCACAATGCAGTGACAAAGCCCACCAATCCACCGGAAAGGTGCCCCTCCCAACTGATCTCCTGTTCCATTGGAAACATTCCCCAGAAAAGACCACCATACCAAAATACGATGGCCATTGAAAAAGCTAGGAGATAACGGTTCAAACGGATGACCCCACTAAAGAATAGGAACCCTGCCAAGGCATAGATCATCCCACTGGCACCTACATGAAAAGCAGGTCTGGCGAAGAACCATGCAAGCAGACCAGGAAAAAGATACGAGATCAAGAATACCCGAAAGAAAAGGGGCTGGTAGAAGAATCGCAGGCCAAGGAGGAGGAACAGGATCGAAGTCGAATTATTCAATAGATGTTCCCAACCGCCATGGATGAGTGGCATGGTAAAAATCCCTATCAAACCGGAAATCTTTCCCGGATAGAGTCCAAGTTGAACAATATCTAAATTGAATGCCCATGAAAGCACATGAATCAGGACGATCAGCCCTGTGAATATTGATGGAAGGAGGAAATACCTCCCCCACTTGGACCATTGTTTTCCCATACCTTTGACCAAAATACGAATCCACCGGACAAACCTTACGTAACATAGACCACAATGCAACAACCTCTTGCCGAAAGAATGCGCCCAAAAAACCTCGAAGAATACGTCGGGCAGGAGCATCTTGTCGGAAAAGGGGGAATGTTGAGAAACGCCCTAGATGCGGGCGTCCTCCCCAGTTTGATCCTATGGGGTCCTCCTGGAGTTGGAAAGACCACACTGGCTCGAATTCTTGCAGAGACCGCCGGGATGCCGTTCATTCCGCTTAGTGCCATAGATGCGGGTGTGAAGGAAGTTCGTGAGGTCATTCGGAATGCTGAGAAACAGACTCTATTCGACCGTAAACGTCCCGTCCTTTTCATTGACGAGATACACCGATTCTCCAAAGCCCAACAGGATGCACTTTTGGGAGCTGTGGAAAAGGGGATCGTGACCTTGATCGGTGCAACCACTGAGAATCCAGGCTTTGAGGTCATTGCTGCCCTCCTTTCCAGAATGCAGGTCTATGTTCTCAAACCCCTTACCAAAGATGATCTGATCCTACTGACCCAAAGGGCCTTGGAAAAAGATGTGCTCCTCTCTGAAAAGAAGATCGAGTTGGAGCAACCAGAAGCACTCCTTGCCTACAGCTCTGGAGATGCCAGAAGGTTGATGAATCTGGTGGAACTGCTGGTTGGACAGTTGGATCCTGGATCCAGGATCACAAACGAATCCGTAGAAAGGATTATTCAGCACAATCAGATCCGATATGACAAGGGAGGAGACCAACATTATGATGTTATTTCTGCCTTTATCAAATCCGTTCGTGGAAGTGACCCCAATGCGGCGGTCTATTGGCTGGCAAGGATGATCGAGGGAGGTGAAGATGCCAAGTTCATTGCCCGAAGAATGATCATTTTAGCTAGTGAAGATATTGGAAATGCCAACCCCAATGCCCTTCTCCTAGCCAATGCCACATTCGATGCCATAGAGAGGATCGGTATGCCAGAAGGAAGGATCATCCTTTCTCAATGTGCAACATATCTTGCCTCCAGTCCAAAGAGCAACGCCTCCTATCTGGCCATAGGCGAAGCCCAAAGGATCGTTTCCGATACGGGACCTCTTGAAGTTCCCATTCATCTTCGCAATGCACCGAATCAGCTCATGAAGGAGTTGGGGTATTCAAAGGGGTATCAATATGCCCATGACCATCCAGGAAATTTTGTGGATCAGGAGTTTCTTCCGGATGAGATCACCGGAAAACGGATCTATGACCCCGGAAAGAATGAAAGAGAGAATGCCCTTCGACGATTCTTAAAAGAACGGTGGAAGGGCAAATATGGGTACTAAGAGATCAGGGTGTTAGGCTCAAAAACCTGAAAAGCTCTTGGTAATGGTTCCGGAGGTCTCTCCACAATCCACGCCGATCTGGTAGAGATTATTACATCCATCGCTGGAGATGAAATCAAGATCGATCGATGAAAATGGAGCATCGGTTCCGGTCCAAGCACAATTCAAGGCTCCCTCTTCTACTCCCCACTGGCAAGCACGTACATACTTGATCGGAATGACAATATCCAATCCGAGGTCCTGATCCCCTGAGAGTTGATCGATATTTCCATTTCCGGAAAGGGAATAGATATCATCCTGATCATCACTTTGGGTATTGAATCCTGCCTGCCATTCGAAGGTCATTTGATTGGTCAGACCTACGAGATCATCAAAGACAAAATTGGTCGCAGAGACCGTATATGTAGGCATGTTCTGTGTAGAATTCGAAAGCGAGATCCCCCCCTTGACACTGTGATCATCAACAGAAAATCCATTGAAACTGATAGTGGTAGTGCTCCCAGATTGGAAATAGTCACCTGTTACCTGTGCGGTAATGGTTCCCTTTCTGATCTTTCCATCACTTCCAGAGGTTCCATTTCCGAAGTCGATCGTCAGGAGATTATTGCTCCAAGTCACACTGGCATTGTCAATGGTTGTCTGTCCGTTATTTTGCAGGTCGCTATTTCTAAGGGCTTCATCTACGCGATCATAGGTGTTTATCATCACTCCGAGGGCCTCTACCCCATTTTCGGCAAGGCTCAGGTCAGGATTGTCGACACCACAAATCTGTTCGAGGTCCTCACATGACGAGAATCCTACGAAAAGGACGGCCCAAAAGGCAAATTTCAAATGTTTCATAGCTGAGAGGTTAGTGTTCAAAATTTCATTGGTTCTTGATAAAGTGTCTTTCTCCAAAACACAGATTCATTCCAAGCCGAATGCTTGTGAAATATGTATCAGGGAACTGTGCGATTCCTAGGGCATTGTCGGTGATCAAGGTCAATTGAAAAGCGCCCAAATTCAATATCCCACCCAAGGAGATATTAGAATAGGTATTTGAAGTGATGCTATATCCCGCCATGAGATGAAACCAGCGAGAGTATCTTCCTATATAGGTGACACCGATATTATTGTAATAGGAACCAGGCACGATCACCCCTTCATAGGCCAACCCGAAAGAATGGGTACTGTCAAGATGGTATTGTCCTGATAGTATGATCCTTTGGACCGGAGTGGTCCTGTAAGAACCTCCTTCGATCTCTTGAAAATCCAATTTCTCGGCAAGGGTGTCCAAATAATCGTTGAAACTTATGTCCTGATCCTGTTCGTAGGTGTATTCAACACCTTCCCAAATGATATT
>JAJLJK010000129.1:0-3788 GCA_033844885.1 Bacteroidota bacterium
CTTTCCGAAAAGATACCGGACTTCCGCTTTACTTTACCCTGGATGCTGGCGCCAACGTTCATCTTCTATATCCAGAAGGGGTGGAACAAACTGTACTTGACTTTGTTAAGACCTCGTTAAGCACGTATTGTAAAGAAGGTGCGTATATTTGTGACCGTGTAGGCTCCGGGCCTATCAATTTGAAATGATATGAGAAAGAGTCCTCTGTTCTATGCCAAGATCCTCCTCTTTGGGGAGTATGGGATCATCAAGGATTCCATGGGACTTTCCATTCCTTACAATTTCTATCAAGGCGCATTCCAGTCCGGGGACCTGAATGAGCCTCTCCATCAGCGTTCCAATGACAGTCTAAGGAAATATCTGAATCACCTTCGCGAGTTACAGAACTCCGGTGAGCTCCTGACCCAAATGGATCTCGATCAATTCGAGAATGATATTGACAACGGACTTCATTTCGATTCAAGTATTCCTCAAGGATTCGGTGTAGGTAGCTCAGGTGCCTTGTGTGCGGCCATTTACGATCGCTACAGCATTGACAAGATCGACCCAGAAGAGAATATGGACAGAAATGCCATCGTTCGTCTTAAGCAAATCTTTGGCCAGATGGAGAGCTATTTTCATGGTAAGAGCTCAGGGCTAGACCCACTTATCTGTTATCTGAATCTTCCCCTTTTGATCCGTTCCAAAGATGACCTGGGAACGGTTGCCATTCCAGAATCCCGCGAAGGAAAGGGAGCGATCTTCCTGATCAACTCCGGGCAACCTGGCGAGACACAGCCGATGGTCAACATCTTCATGGAGAAGATGAAACACGAAGGTTTCAGAACCATGCTAAAGGATCAGTTCGTCAAGTACAATGATGCTTGTATCCAATCCTTTCTTAAGGGAGACATGAAACCTCTCTTTCAAAACCTTCGACATCTTTCACATCTGCTTTTGGAGAATTTTAGTCCAATGATCCCTGCGAACTTCCAGAAATTATGGAAGCAAGGCATTGACACGAATGCTTACTACCTTAAACTTTGCGGAAGTGGAGGGGGTGGTTTCATTCTGGGTTTCACCCGCGACCTCGATCGCGCACTCCCCTATCTGAAGGAATATGACCCAGATGTAATCTATAGATTTTGATCGCGATCTCGCGAAAATTCAAAGTCCGATTTCTCAAAGGCGTTGCCTTTCTTTCCATTATTCGCTGGCCCAATTTGATGGTCCTGTTGCTGGCCCAATATCTGGCAGCGATATTTGTCATGAACGACCCCTCAGAATGGTTTTTGACCCTGAGAGAGCCCAAGCTTCATTTGATCACCCTGGCCACCTTCTTCATCGTGGCTGCGGGATACATCCTCAACAATTTCTACGACTGGGAAAAGGATATGATCAACCGTCCCCATTTGACGGTCTTTCAAAGGATGGTCTCCAGATCAACGAGCCTTAGGGTTGCCTTCCTTTTCAATACCATAGGGATGCTTATGGCCCTATCCATTAGCTGGAAAGGGGCCTTGTTCTTTTTCACCTATGGAACCCTGATTTGGCTTTACTCACATAAATTCAAGAAGATCACTCTGCTAGGAAATCTCCTGGCAGCTGCCCTGAGCATTTTTCCCTTCTTCGGGATATTCTTTCATTATGGGATCCCATCCATCAGTATTTGGGTCTACACGGCCTTGATCCTGAACTTGCTTTTCTTGCGAGAACTTGTCAAGGATGGAACCTCAGTAAAAGGGGATATCATTGTTGGCTACGAGACGCTCGTTGCCAGGTATGGCTGGGATCGGATACGTTGGTTCTTGGTCCTTAGCGCCCTTCCTCTCCTACCTATCGGTTATTTTCTCTATATCCGCGAAGGCAGGTATATTCAATGGATCACCCTCATGATCCTCTTCTCGACCTTTGGGTCTTTCCTTCTTCTTTTCCTTTCCCATTGGAATTGGAGATTTAGTGTCGTGAATTTTCTTTTCCGGCTCATTCTTCTCCTTGGGATCGGTGGACTGATCTTTCTCTGAACCCCTTGATTTCCGTACCTTCGAGGGGCAAAAAATTCAAATTTCATGGACTTCATTACATCCTATGTGGCTGCTAATCGCGACCGCTTCATAGAAGAGCTTTTCGACCTTCTTCGTCTTCCATCCATCAGTGCGGATCCAGCGTATAAGGAATCCACCTTCAAGACCGCCGATGTGGTCGCTGATCACCTTCGAAGGATCGGCGTGGATCACGTGGAGGTATGTTCTACCCCGGGATATCCGGTGGTATACGGCGAAAAGATCCTTGATGAAAATCTACCCACCGTTCTGGTGTACGGTCATTACGATGTACAACCTGCCGATCCTCTCGAACTTTGGGAATCCGACCCTTTTGAACCGGTCATCCGCAAAACAGCGATCCATCCTGAAGGGGCGATCTTTGCCCGAGGGGCTTGTGACGACAAAGGGCAAATGTTCATGCACGTCAAGGCGTTGGAGGTCATGCTGAAGAACAGCGCCCTTCCATGTAACGTCAAATTCATGATCGAAGGCGAGGAAGAGGTAGGCTCTGCGAATCTTGGATGGTTTGTCAAGAACAACCGCGAAAAACTTTCTTGTGACGTGATCCTGATCTCGGATACAGGGATGCTTGCCAATGACACCCCATCGATAACCGTCGGGCTTCGCGGGCTGAGCTATGTCGAGGTGGAAGTAACCGGGCCGAATCGCGATCTTCATTCGGGTCTCTATGGTGGGGCAGTGGCCAACCCGATCAACATACTGACCAAGATGATCGCCTCCCTCCATGACGACAAAAAACACATCAATATCCCTGGTTTTTATGAGGATGTCGATGAACTATCGTCCGAAGAACGCGCTGCGATGGGAAGGGCACCCTTTTCTGAGGAAAAGTACAAACAGGCCCTCGATATAAAGGCAGTATACGGAGAGGATGGTTACACTACCATGGAAAGAGCCAGCATCCGTCCTACCCTTGACGTCAATGGAATTTGGGGTGGGTATACCGGCGAAGGGGCGAAAACGGTCATTCCATCCAAGGCTCATGCAAAGATCAGCATGAGGCTTGTACCTCATCAGGATCCTGATAAGATCACCGAGTTGTTCCAAAAGCACTTTGAATCGATTGCTCCTGAGGGGGTCAAGGTCAAATGTACCCCACATCATGGTGGACAACCCTATGTTTGCCCCATAGATACCGAAGAGTATGCCGCTGCCAGCGAAGCGATGGAGACCAGTTTCGGAAAGACCCCTATCCCCGTTCGATCCGGTGGTTCCATTCCTATCGTTGCCCTTTTCGAGGAAGAGCTCGGGGTAAAATCCATTCTCATGGGCTTTGGTCTGGATTCAGATGCCATCCATTCGCCCAACGAACACTACGGTGTCTTCAATTATCTCAAGGGAATTGAGACCATCCCGCTGTTCTATCAGGCCTATGCAAAGAAGAAAGCCTAATGAAAAAGCCCCGGAAACAATCCGGGGCTTTTTTCTTTAAAATCCTAGTTCGATCTGCAGACGGTACTGCCATTCACCATCGGCAAACTCATAATCGGTATAGGTGATGTCACTCTGAACTTTCAGGCGGTGCCCTGAGATATATCTGGAAACCACAAAGGTTACCTGATCCTGGTCGCCCAGATTCACATCCACTCCCTGATCCGGATCCACATGTGAATACCTTCCGGCCAATTCCCAATTACTCTTGAAACAATAACTCCCTTGTGCCGTGATACCCCATCCGGTGTAGAATGAGTTGATACGGTCCATATTGGAATCAAAAAGGATCGGTTGATCCGCTGATTTCAA
>JAJLJK010000130.1:0-4698 GCA_033844885.1 Bacteroidota bacterium
TCTGCTTCTCCTCTTTTTTATTTCATTTCCGGCCTGGTCACAAAAGGTGACCTTGAGCGGTTATATCCGCGATGCCGCTTCGGGAGAGGAGCTTATCGGCGCAGCGGTCAATACCAATCTGAAGGGATATGCCACGGTCACCAATTCCTTTGGCTTCTACTCCCTCACTCTTCCTGCCGGACCTGTAGAGCTCAGGATCTCCTACCTGGGGTATGAGACCATCACCCGAAAGGTGGACCTCAAGGCATCTGAGACCATGAACTTCACACTGATAGAGGAGGCACAGGAACTCAACGAGGTCATCGTATCGGACTCCAAGTTGGATGAGAATCTTCAAACTGTTGAGATGAGTGTGGCCAAACTGTCGGCCAAAGAGATCCAAAAGATCCCTCAACTGTTGGGAGAGACGGATATCATTCGAACTCTCACTCTTCTTCCCGGGATCACCACGGTCGGGGAAGGCGCGAATGGTTTCAACGTCCGCGGAGGAAATGCAGATCAGAACCTTCTACTTCTGGATGATGCGCCTGTATTCAACTCCTCTCACCTTTTTGGATTCTTTTCGGTGTTCAATGCCGATGCTGTCAAGGATGTGAAGGTCTACAAGGGAGGAATTCCTGCCAAATATGGTGGCCGGTTGAGCTCGGTTCTTGATATTCGACAGAAGGATGGAAACAGTAAGGAATTTCATGGCACAGGTGGGCTGGGTCTTCTTTCTTCCCGTCTTTTGATAGAAGGGCCAATTGTCAAGGAAAAGGTGAGCTTTCTGATCGGAGGACGCCGATCCTATCAGGACCTATTCTTTGGACTGAGCAATGACCCACAGATCCAGGAATCCATTCTTTACTTCTACGATCTCAACGGGAAGATCAATTATCGGATCAGTGATCGAGATCGACTCTATCTTTCTGGATATTTCGGTAAGGATGTATTCGGCATTCAGGACCGATTTGGTTTTGGATGGGGAAATATCACCACCACCCTGCGTTGGAATCACCTTTTCAGCGATCGATTGTTCTCCAATTTCTCGGTGGTCTACAGTGATTACAACTATAATCTCGGAACGCTTGGAGATAATGACGGTGGAGATTTTCGACTGGAGGCGCGGATCCGGAACAATATCCTCAATGGGTCATTCACCCATTATGTGAATACAAGGAATACCCTCGAGTATGGATTCAACACGACCTATTACATCTTTGAACCGGGAAATATCACCGGCGATATCACACTTGACCAACCGTTCGAATATGCCTTGGAAACCGGGTTCTACATCAGCAATGAACAAGATGTGACCGATCAGCTGAAGCTTCAGTACGGCTTGCGTTACAGTACCTTCTTCAATCTCGGACCCCGAGCAGTCAATACCTATGAGGAAGGGAAACCCATCAGTGACGAGACCGTCGTTTCCACCACAGAATATGCCTCTGGAGAGGTGGTATCAACCTATGCTGGTTGGGAGGGGCTGGAACCGCGTTTTGCCGCGAACTATCGTGTGGATGAAAGGAATTCTGTTAAGGCAAGCTATAATCGCACACGGCAATACATCCATCTGATCTCGAACACCACCACTCCCACTCCGGTAGATCTTTGGAGACCCTCTGGGCCTTTTATCAAACCTGCGACGGTCGATCAGGTGGCTGTTGGCTATTTCAGGAATTTCCGTGAGAATGCATTCAACTTTTCGGTCGAGACCTATTACAAATGGTTTCAGAATTTGGTGGATTACAAGGATAACGCACAATTATTCTTCAAAGAGAATCTGGAGACCGAGCTTCTGACAGGACAAGGAAGAGCCTATGGATTAGAGGTTCTTTTGGAGAAAAAGACCGGTTCTCTAACCGGTTGGCTGAGTTATACGCTGTCCAGATCCGAACGCCTTGTGTCGGGCCCAACCCGCGAGACCACCATCAATAATGGAGAGTGGTATCCTAGTAATTTCGATAAGACCCACGATGTCAGCTTGGTGCTGAATTATGCTTTATCATCTGCGTGGGATGTGGGGATGACCTTTGTATATCAGACGGGGCGACCCATCACCTATCCAAGTGCGAGGGGAGAATTCGAAGGGAATCCCTATCCGATCTACGACAATCGCAATGGAGCCAGGATCCCGGATTATCATCGAATGGACCTCTCGGCCACTTACACTCCCAAGGCCAATGAAGAGCGCTGGTGGAAAAGCTCCCTATCCTTCGGGTTCTACAATGTATATGCACGAAAGAATGCCTACAGCATTTATTTTCAGCAGGTTCGGGACCAACCAGAGATCACCCAAGCCATTAGGCTTTCCATTTTTGCCACCATCATTCCATACTTCACCTATAATTTCTCGTTCTGATGAAGGTCCTTCGAAAAATAGCGCTTCTATTCGTCGCAATGACCCTCCTCACCGCTTGCGAGGATGTGGTCGAGCTTGACCTACCCGACTCAGAGCCTCGAATATTGATCAACGGACTGATCACGGATAGCATCGGAGGTTATGTGGATATCATGATCACCGCTCCCTATTTCAGTAACCAACCGGTTCCCCGGATCGACGGCGCAACGGTGGAGTTGTTCGAAGATGGCACTTTTATGACCCAGTTGACCCAAAGTGATACTGTGGCCGGACGATACCGAACCACTCAGAACGGACAGATCGGGAAATACTATCATATTCGTGTCTCCATCAATTCAGGTCAATTCGCCGGCACTACATGGGAAAGCGATCCAGAGGAACTCAGAAGGCCTGCGGACCTGGACAGTGCCTACCAAAAGTTCATTGAAGGCGATGCATTTACCGATGAGGGATATTATCCATTCTATGCATTTACTGAGCCCTCAGGAAAAGGCGATTGCTATCGGGTGAGGGTTTGGCGGAATGATTCTCTTTTCAACAAACCTGGTGATATTGCGGTTTTCGATGACGAACTGGTGGATGGATTCAGTTTCAATGAGGATTCCCCTTTCGGAGGGATCCAATTGGATGGGACGCCTGGAATGTCTGGAAACACCTATCAGGTGGAACACAGTGGGATCACTCGTACGTTTTACAATTACCTTCTTCTTTTGAGGCAACAACAGGTTCAGGTGGGAAGCACTTTCGATCCACCTCCTGCCCCCATCATTGGCAATATCCATGACGCGAACGCCCCTGAGCAATATGGTTATGGATTCTTCGCCACCTATTCACCCCGGATCCGCCGATTCACTATGGATTTCTGATTCCTTGTTCTCTCGTCGGATTGTCTAATTTTGGGTTGCCAAAGACACATTGCTGAATGGAAGAACTGGATTTTCTGAAAGTCAATTGGGCAGAGGCCTTCTTCTCTCAATACGACCTGCCCGGATGGGCAATGACCTCGATCACCCTTGGGATCGATATCCTGGTTCTCATCCTCGTCAGTCTCATTGCCGATTTCCTTTCGCGGCGGATCCTATTGACCTTTGTCAAGCGGATCGTCCAACGAACCAAGGCCACCTGGGATGATCATTTCTATGAGCAAAAGGTCTTCAAGAATCTGGCCCACCTGGTACCTGCATTGATCGTCAAGATCGGACTCCCGGTGATCTTTAATGATTATGAGAAGATCATCCCCTACCTGAACAAAGCCGTTTCGGCGTACATCATCATCCTGTTTGCCATTATCCTGAACAAGGTCTTCAAATCCTTGATCCGGTTCGCCAACAGCATGGAAAAATGGAAGAATCACCCGGTTCGAACCATCCTTCAGGTCTTTCAGATCCTGAATTTCTTCCTGATGGTCGTGCTGCTCATCTCCCTCTTTTTTGGGGCATCTGTGGGCAGTATACTGGGAGCTTTGGCCGGTACCACCGCTATCCTGATCCTAATCTTTCAAGATTCGATCAACGGCCTTCTGGCCAATTTCCAGATCTCCATGTATGACCTTCTCAAGGAAGGAGATTGGATCACCTTTGACAAATTTGGTGTAGATGGGGATGTGATCTCCATTGACCTCACTACGGTCAAGGTCCGGAATTTTGACAACACCATCTCCTCTGTTCCGGCCAAGGCCTTTGTCAACGACTCGTTCGTGAATTGGAGGGGCATGAAGGAAATGAATGTTCGCCGGATCAAACGGAACATTCTCATCGACATCGATAGTATTCGTTATCTCGAAGCAGACAAGCTCGAATCCTTTAGCAAGGTTCAATTGATCTCTGATTACGTGGTGAAACGCCAGAAGGAGATCGATGAGTTCAACAAGAACAAGAAAAAGGATACCTCCCTGACCATCAACGGACGGCAGCAGACCAATATCGGGGTGTTCCGTCAATATGTTCTCAACTATCTCGAGAACCATCCCATGGTGGCCAATAATCAGACCATGATGGCGCGACAGCTCCAACCCACTCCGAATGGGGTTCCGCTAGAGGTCTATTGCTTTAGCAAGACCACCGTCTGGACAGAGTACGAGAAATTACAAAGCGATATCTTCGATCACCTCTATGCGGCGGCCCCATACTTTGGACTCCGTCTCTTCCAGGCACCTTCCGGTCGCGATATCCGATTTCTTCATGCGGGCGAACGATCACTTCCAACGAACGGGAGCGAAAAGGGAGAATAGACCCACGATCGGGATGTAAAAATAATTAAAGACCCCCTGGGGAAGGATCATCCACCAGAGATCGTTCCTTCGATAATATCTCATGGGCAGTTGAAGAAAAAACGCCTCATTGATGACCTTGATTCCC
>JAJLJK010000131.1:0-10871 GCA_033844885.1 Bacteroidota bacterium
GGACAACACCTCGATCCAATTCACTGCGAACTACTCGGATGGATTGAACGGAGGCAGGATCCTGGTCGGTGATGTACAACTTGAAGACTTCATGATCTTTGTTGAAGAGATCGAGCTTGAAGCGGATGACGACTCTCCGAATAACAACGGTTCTTCGGGAAGTGGTAACACCAATGATGACGACAACCCGGGATCGGACGATGACGAGGATGATAAATACGCCGATCTCGAGTGGAAAGGTCCCTTTGAGCTCACTCTTCTTCAAAATGGGCAACCCATGAATATTCCGCTTCCCAGCGGAGATCTGCCCAATAAGAAATATAAGGAGTTGGAGGTGGAGTTCATCCCTAATCCCAACTCATCATCCGCTATGTACGGACACTCCCTTCACCTCACCGGTTCGATCGATGGAACGCCTTTCATCTTCTGGTCGGATCAGGCTTTTGAATGGGAGATCGAATTTCCAACAGAGATCGGAATTGAGGATGTCCGATCCACTCTGATCAAGGTACAGTTCGAACTTCAAAGACTCATTGATCCAGCACAGGGAGGAATCGATCTTAGCCAGGTGAAAGATGGAAATGGAAATGGCATCATTGAGATCGGACCTGGGGATCCAGATGGGAATAACCAGATCTTCTCTGTGATGATCGAAAAGCTTAGGGACTTTGCCCATGCCGAGAGAGACGACGATTAAGAGCCTACGAACCTCTCAGGCATCGAACCCCTCCCCCTCCCCCGGTGAGGGGTTTCTTTTTTCCAGATCCTGAGGGAGCCATTTGGTAGGATCCTGTCTTAAGAGCTCCGATAGCGCGCCATACAGATCCGGATTATACGCTTTGAATCCATGAGGTCTTTCAAAGAAATTTTCGCATGCTACCGAAAAGAATTCGTGCATATTGGTCATCCCATAATTCCTAAAGAAAGAGCCACCAATGGTCCTGGATATTTCGATCTCCGCGCGGGCTTGACGATCGAATTCCTCGATCGCCTTCTTAGGGATGAAGTCAAATTCCTCATTGTGGATCCGATTCTCCAACCTTAGAGCGTGTGCCATCTCATGGATCCCCAGGTTCCTTCCATCCGAATGATCGAGATATCCCTGAACAAAATGAGGCCATGCTAGAACAATAGCTCCTCCTGCATTGACCTCTCCATGATGGTATTTTCTGGTGATCCTTGAATAATAAGCATTCGGGTAAAGAAGGATCAATCGAAAATGTGCCAGGGTCAATTCCTCAAGACCAAACGTCAACTGGACCGCTGACCCTGCAACTAGCGTTCGCATTCGATCATCCACCTGTCGTCCATCTCTGGCTCGCCAGATGAAGCGCTTGCGCCTCATGACCCTGTCCACTCTTCGAATGAACTCATCCTGATACTGAAGCGGCATATATCGAAAATAGGTCATATCCCTTTCCAGGTAATGGCGGATCATATTCTTTGGGAGCTTCTTCTTGACCACCCACCCGGAATCATCCCAGAACTGGGTTCGCCAACGGGCAAAAAGGGTCACCCCGGTGATGGCAATGGCCGGATACAAAAAATTGGGATCCTTCAATAAGGAAAAGTTCAGGTCATCTGGGATCAACCCTCCTAACATGGTATATACTTTTCTGGCAATATAAGACCTTGTAACATTTTCATTTGACAAATCTTTACCTTGAAGTATCATTATCCACTCCATGAAAAAACTCCTTGTAGCACTTTTGGGATTCTGGAGCATTTCGGCTTCTGGTCAGGCTGCCCTTTTGGTTCTGATATTTGGGGATAGGGTAGCTAGCGAGAAATTCCACCTTTCATTGGATGTGGGACTCAACACACCGATCCTTTATGGCTTGGACGAACCGGTATTTCCAGGCGTTCACTTCGGATTGGGAACTCACCTAAGAATTGGGGATCAATGGACCTTGACTGGCGAATTCAAGCCTTTGAACACCTTCAAGGTCAAAGAGGCACCCAGGATCACCGACCTACCATCCTCTCTTTCATCTGGATTTGAGAAAGATCAAAACGCATGGAATGGAAACACCATTCAGGTTCCCATATTCGTTCAATATCAACTGGATCGCCGATGGGGATTTGGAAGTGGTCCGGAATTCAGTTTCCTCTCGAAGATGAACCAATCCTATAAAGCTACTATCACAGGTTCTGATCAGACCGTCGAGATCGCTGATGACATTCAACCCTTTTTCAAGAATGTCTATTACAATTGGATGGTGGATATCAATTTCACCCTTTACAAAGAGGAAAAAAAAGCGGCCATCATTCGAGTTCGTTACATTCAGGGATTGACCTCCATTTTTGAGGAAGGCGTTACCACCCAATTGGGTGAGCCCAGAGTGATCCAATCCCATCTCGGAAATTTTCAACTGATATTGACCATCCCCTTCATCGAGTAGAAAAGTTTGGATGATCGGGGCTGATTTTCGAGTTTCCGTTATACCTTGCGCGGCATGACCGTCAATGACATCCAGCAACGACTCAAAGCATATGAAGGGGAGGGAAAGCGGATGTTCGTCACCTCGTCTTTCCAGTCCCACAGCCTGCCATTACTGCACATGATCTCGACATCCGGGGTTCCGGTGGATGTTCTCTTCATCAATACCGGTTTCCACTTTCCAGAAACCCTGTGTTTCAGAGATGAGATCTCCAAGCGTTTCGGTCTCAAAATGATCGATGTGCGTTCAAATGTTCCAAAGAATTTGCAAAGGGACCCTGAAGGTCAATTTTACTTCATTTCAGATCCGGATTATTGTTGCTTTTTGAACAAGACACAACCTCTTGAGCCGTTCCTTCAGTCCTATGACATCTGGATCAATGGGGTTCGACGACAACAAAGTGCGCAAAGAGCCGCCATGGAGATCGAGCAGGATACCCCTCATCGAGCTAAGCGATTTCACCCCTTACTCGATTGGACCTCCAAAGACATCCATGAATATCGCAAAGCCCACGATCTCCCTTCCCACCCCCTGGAAGAAAAGGGATATCTCAGTATCGGATGTGAGCCCTGTACGCGGAAGTTCGATGCCAATGACGACCGATCAGGTCGATGGTTTGGGATGAAAAAGACAGAATGTGGATTACATACAGACCTGATCAAAAGATAAGCTCATCATGCGCGTATTGCTGACTGGCGGAGCCGGGTATATCGGAACCGAATTGATCTACCAACTGATCCGGGACAAAACGGTGGAAGAGATCATTGTTTACGACAACCTGATCCGAGGGAATTACAACCTTTTTTTAGGAAAGACCAAACTGGAAACCCCTCGAGTGACCTTTATCAAAGGCGAGCTATTGGATACCAGAAAACTCAAACAACTGGTCGATAGATCAGACGTGGTTTACCACCTTGCCGCCAAAGTGACCACCCCGTTTGCCGATCACAATCCACACGAGTTCGACCAGGTGAATCACTGGGGTACGGCAGAATTGACCTACTTACTGGAAGAAAGTAATGTAAAACGATTCATATACCTCAGTTCGGTAAGCGTATATGGATCCTCAGATGAGGAGGTCTCTATCCTCTCTGTTCCACAACCCAGAACCTTCTATGGGATCTCAAAATACAATGCCGAAAGGCATGTGGGCCGCCTGTTGGAAAAGGGAATGGAAGCCTATATTCTTCGCTCAGGAAATGTATACGGTTACAGCAAGAGCATGCGCTTCGATTCGGTGATCAACAAATTCATCTTCGAGGCCAATTTCAACCGCAAGATCAAGATATATGGAGATGGCGAACAGCATCGAGCTTTTCTTCATGTTGACCGCCTCAGTCAATTTTTAGGGAAACTGCTTCATCAGGGGCTTTCGCCGGATACTTACAATTTGGTAGAGGATAATTTGAGCATCAATCAGATCGCAGATGAATTGAATCTGCTTTACCCGGATCTGGAAATGGTCTACGTCAATCAGGATATTCGAATGCGCAATCTTATGGTCAAGCCGGATGATCGTCTGGAGGATTTCTTCCATTTTCAGCGTGGTCAACTCGGTACCGATCTTAAACGCTTTAGGGAACGATTCACCTTTTAGGAATGTAGGTCTATTTATGAATGGATCATTCCGGATTCCGGATTCAGAATTCAGGATTCAGAATTCTTAATTCTTTATTGTTCATTCTTTATTGTTCACTCCTCACTCTCCTCCTTCAACCAAAAAACCTTTAACCCTTCCCCATCTTCAATCAAAAAAAAAGGCCTAGCAAAAAATGCTAAGCCTTTGATTTCCAAGTGTCGGGATGACTGGACTCGAACCAGCGACCACACGCCCCCCAGACGTGTACTCTACCACCTGAGCTACATCCCGTGTTTTGGGGTGGCAAATGTACACACTTATTTTTTTATCGCAACAAAATTTCAGGGTTGTTCCTCACGGTTGATATCCTGTCTTACCAATAGGCTGGAAGCCAGTCCAGCAAGGGCATTCCGCTCTATCGGATCTAACTCTGAAGAAAGCCAAACCGACCCTTTATTGACGTCCACCGCAGCCACTTGTTGGCTCCCCTTATACACCAAGTATCCAAGGATAATGATCTGTCCATAATCCTTCTTTCCTTCATAGACAGATTGCCCCTCAACACGGTAAGAGAAATCAGGACCCTTGACCCATCCATCCACTTGTCGTGCATCCCCACTGTTGGTTCCCTGAATGATGAATTCCCAAACCTCTTTGTTGTGATCGATGATCACCCCGGTGAAGTTGTCCTTTCGGTTGAATTCGATCTCCCCCCATCCCCTACCTGGAATATCCCAACGGATGGACCGGAGTTCATTGGCGGTCATGACCAGAGACCGATGACCACTCTTGTCGAACTGCTCGAAGGACATTTTCTGGGAGGCCCCAGAGAAGGTAACGAGAAATGGAATGTCATAGCCCTTGACCCAGGAACGCTTCACCTTCGAAGTGTAGAACTCTCCGAACATCGGTTGGGGTTTGGCTAAAAAGGGCTGCCTTCCTTCTACGCTCATAGGTCCGTCATCCTTCAATTCAGGATCAACTGCCATGTAAGGAAGAGAACAGGAAGTCAACAAAGTAATCCCTAATAAAAGGATCGTTCGTTTCATTTTCAGTGAATTTTAATTCCGGATCTCTTAGCGAAAAATATGCCAAAGGGATCGATTTTATGAATGAAGGGATCGAGGAAAACATGGACAAATGTCACACATCCCCAAAACACATTGATTACTTTTGTTCCACGAAAAATTAGAACCATGAGTGCTGAAAAGATCGATTGTTTGATCATTGGATCCGGACCTGCCGGATATACTGCCGCTATTTACGCCGCAAGGGCGGACCTTAAACCTGTGATGTACACTGGTTTGCAAATGGGTGGACAGCTAACTACTACCACCGATGTCGAGAATTTCCCCGGTTATCCCGAAGGGATCTCAGGACCTGAAATGATGGACCAGTTCAAAGCTCAGGCCGAACGATTTGGAACAGACATCCGATTCGGGCTGGTCACCAAGGCTGAACTCAACCCCGAACTGGGCGGTTGGCATAAGATCACCGTTGACGATAGTCAGGAGATCCTGGCTCGTACAGTGATCATCTCTACTGGTGCATCTGCCAAATATCTCGGACTGGAATCCGAGCAACGGATGATGGGTCATGGAGTGAGTGCCTGTGCAGTTTGCGATGGATTCTTCTTCAAGGGACAGGAAGTAGTGATCGTCGGTGGTGGAGATACCGCAGCCGAAGAAGCTACCTACCTTGCCAAGCTTTGCCCTAAGGTTACCATGTTGGTACGCAGGGATGAGCTTCGTGCCTCAAAGGCCATGCAACATCGCGTCATGAACACTAAGAACATTGAGGTTCTGTGGAATACCGAGGCTACCGAGGTTCTGGGTGAAAAGACCGTTGAGGGTGTTCGCGTGAAGAACAATCAGACCGGAGAGGAAAAGATCGTTCCCGCACAAGGTTTCTTTGTCGCGATCGGACACAAACCCAATACCGATATCTTCAAGGGTCAGTTGGATATGGATAAGGTCGGCTACCTGATCACCGCTCCCAACAGCACCCGCACCAATATTCCAGGTGTGTTTGCCAGTGGTGATGCCCAAGATAAGATCTATCGTCAGGCGGTGACAGCTGCCGGAACCGGATGCATGGCTGCCCTCGAGGCCGAACGATACCTGCAGGAGATCGAATCAGAAGAAGAGGTCACTGCTTAACCTCTCGAAATATCATAAAAAAAGGCGGCCAATGGCCGCCTTTTGTATGAATGGGGGATCATGTGATCATTTCACATAACGCATCCAGTCATGAGTATCGGGTTCGATTCCCAATCGAATGGCATTCAATCCTTTTTTGATCTTGGCGGCATAACCATCCTCAGGGGTGGGGATATCCATCATTTCATCTCTGAATCCGATCTGGCTGATGGGACTGACCACCGCCGCTGTACCTGCGCCAAAAGCCTCTTTCAATGTTCCGTTCTTGTAAGCCTCACGGATCTCATCCACTGAGATTGGGCGTTCTTCCGCCTTCCACCCCCAATCCCTGGCAAGGGTGAGAATAGAGTCACGTGTGATACCTGCGAGGATCCTGTCAGATAAGGGAGGAGTGATAAGCGTATCCCCGATGATGAACATGATGTTCATGGTCCCGGATTCTTCGATCAACTTATGTTCTTTGTGATCGGTCCAGATGATCTGACGAAATCCTTCCTCAACCGCCTTGGCAGTTGGATAGAAGGCTCCTCCATAATTACCAGCGGCTTTGGTGAAACCGATCCCCCCCGAAACGGAGCGAGTGTATTTCTCCTCCACCTTCACCTTGACAGCTCCACTATAATAAGCTCCGACGGGCGAATTTATGATGGCGAACGTATATTCCTCAGAGGGTCTGGCTGCGATGAATTCTGAGCTCGAGAAAAGGAAGGGGCGAATGTAAAGGGCTTTCTCAGGATCTTTTGGAACCCATTGTTTGTCGATCGAAACCAGCTCCATCAAGCCATCGACAAATACCTCCTTGGGAACAGCAGGCATTAAAAGTCGATCCGCACTTCGGTTCAGTCTTGCCCAATTGGCTTCAGGCCTGAAGATAGCTACACGCCCATCTTTTGTATAATATGCCTTCTGACCTTCAAACGCTGATTGGCCATAGTGAAGGGCGTGAAGAGAAAGAGAAAATTGCATGGGTCCATAAGGCATGATGCGAGGTTCTTCCCATTTTCCATCCCTGTAGGTACAAACCAACATATGATCCGCAAACGTCTTTCCGAAAACAAGGTTGTCAAAATCGACCTCCCCGATCCGGGACTGTTTGGTTAGCTCTATTTTCATCAGAACGTATTTTGGGCAAAAATACCAATTTCTGAGGAGGACCGAAGGTTTGGACCGTTTCAAAAAGCTTTATCTTTGACCTTCAATGCAAAACAACCTGTTGAAAATGAAAAAAGGCATCATTCCAATTTTCCTCGTCCTGACCTGGGCATGTTCCAATCCCCAAGAGAATGTTGAGGAACAAACCACAGAGGTAACCGAAGAAGTTGCTGAAGAATCCAATGACCAACTGGCCATGAACGAGGACTTCATGATCTTTGGTGACTCCTCTATCACACCCGATAATGCCGTTCCTACTACTGAGGTCATGGCCATGCTTCAAGGCAAGGACTCGATCAGGGTGAAGGCCGAAGGCACGATCAATGCCGTATGCCAGAAAAAAGGATGTTGGATGACCCTTGACATGGGAGATGGAAAAGAAATGCGGGTGAAATTCAAGGATTATGAATTCTTCGTACCTAAGAATTCGGCTGATCGGACCGCGATCGTAGAAGGTTGGGCTTATGTTCGCACCATTCCTGTTGCCGAACTTCGCCATCTGGCTGACGATGCCGGAAAATCTAAGGAAGAACAAGCTGCCATTACCGAGCCCAAAACGGAATATTCGTTCATGGCCGATGGCGTGATCATTCGATAAGATGAAAAAGAGTTTGATTATCACGGGATGCCTTGCCATGGCATCCCTTTTCATTGGATGCGGATCGGAAGGATCGCAGGATACAGATGCTTCCTCAACAGAGGATACCCTTGCTACCGAAACTTCTTCAGCTACTGATGAGGAATGGGAACCAGAAATGTATGAGACCTCTGAATTGGCCGGCCTCATGCGACAGATGTACGCGGATAATATGGCCCTCAAAGAAATGGTCGAACAAGGAAAGGTTCCACAAAGCTTCCCAGAGGATTTCTATACCATTCACACGGCTCAGGCAACCGACCCAGATGAGTTGGACGAGAGTTTCAAGATCTTTGCCGATCAGTACCTGAAGGACATGGAAGCAATCGTGGATAGTGATCCCGCCAGTGTAAAGATGGCTTTCAACAAAATGGTAAATACCTGCGTGAACTGCCATCAACTCTACTGTCAAGGGCCTATCCCAAAGATCAAGAAATTGATGGTCGAGGAATGAAACGAGAGATCAGGACCACTGCGGATGGGAGTAAGACCCTCTTTGTGGAGGCCCTGGATGAACATTACCATTCCTACCATGGTGCCCTTCAGGAAGCACAACATGTCTTTTTGAAGATGGGCCTTCACGCCTTAAGCAAGGATCATTTGGACATTCTGGAGATCGGATTCGGAACCGGTTTAAATGCCTGGTTGACCGCTCTAGAGGTTGTAATGATCGATACCAAGGTCCATTATATCGGTGTGGAGGGATTTCCGGTTTCCCGGGATGAATGGGAGTCGCTTGATTATCCTAAGCTGATCACCGATGAACGAGGCCCCTCCCTCTTTGAAAAGATCCATGTAAGCGATTGGGAAACAGCCAACGAGATCCTACCTGGATTTCAATTAACCAAGGTTCGATCAGATTTCAGAGAATTTTCTCCCGAAGGAAACAGCTTGGATCTTATTTTTTTCGATGCATTTGCCCCTGATGCCCAACCTGAATTGTGGACGACCGCGATCTTTCAAGGACTGTACAAATGTCTTCGGGAAGGGGGACTCCTGGTCACTTACAGCGCCAAAGGGCAGGTTCGAAGAAATATGATCGAAGCCGGATTCAAGGTAGAGAAAGTCCCTGGTCCGCCTGGAAAACGAGAAATGCTCCGAGCATGGAAAGGTCCGAAATAAGAGGATTCACCATAAGGGTCTATGGGATCATCATCGATCCAGACCACCGCGTACTTACCACGACCGAGACTTTCAGGGGAAGGACATTCACCAAATTCCCAGGGGGTGGACTCGAATGGGGCGAAGGGCCCATGGAGACCTTGAGAAGAGAGCTATATGAGGAGTTAAATATCAGGGTCACCCGAGCTCAACATTTCTTTACCCTTGACTTCCCTGTGATCTCCGCATTCGACCAAAATCAACAGTTGCTGAGTATCTACTATCGAATTTTCGAATATTTTGGAACCATTCCTTCGCAAAGTCAAGAGGAAAACGTCCTTTCTCTGGATTGGGTGCCACTGAAAGACCTTCGCAAGGACCATTTCACTTTTCCCGTTGACCAACATATTGTTGATCTCCTGAAACAAACCATTTGATCAACCCAATCTCTTCATCACCAAGGTCTCGACCTTTTTGAAAAGTGCTTCGGGTCCCAAGCTTCTCCAGCTCAATTCATTTAACCTTCCCCCAGCGACCAGAAAGTGATCCAGGCCATATCGGGTCATCTCATCGATCACGTGCTCTCGAAAATTCAAAAGAGCGATCCAACCATCCTCGACCTCCTCGAACCACTCCTCGTAATAATCAGTTCCATCTGCATGCATATTGAGGATATTCTCGCCGATCAAGATGAATTTTTCAATGCCTTCGGCGATCATGGGTTCTATGATATCTCGTTTAAGGATCATAATATCATTGGACAATAGATCATTCCATTCACCAAAGAGTTCAATGATGGAAAATCCTCTGGAGTAATTGACATAAAGGATCTTGAGAAACAAGGTTGGACTACCGATATTGTCCCATTGTGGATGGATCAGATGATCATAAAGAACATCTGTAAAGTAAACCTCGCTGTTGAAATATCCATGAAAAGGAGATTTCTCATCCTCCGAGGCTACATATAGGTGACGCCAATTATAATGGGGTTCTATATCATGCATAAAGGTTAAACTCTATTTTCGAATCGGGGTTATACCCAAAAGGGAAATTTTTCATGAAGACCATTCTCATTTCAGGAGGGACAGGAACAATCGGTCAACACATCACCGCCAAACTGCTTTCTTTTGGCTTCCAGGTCCGATTCCTTTCGACGCGAAGGAACTATCGTCAAGAAGGGGTTGAAACCTTTCATTGGGATCCATCCAAATATTCTATGGATCGACGCTCCCTGGAAGGTACTGATGCGATCATCCACCTCGCTGGTGCCAGTATCTCCAAGCGTTGGACCCAAAACTACAAAGAGGAGATCTACAATAGTAGGATTCAAAGCACAGATACTCTTTATCGGGCCCTAAAGGAGGGCAACCCGGGGGTAAAACACTTCATTTCTACCAGTGCCGTTGGGTATTACCCTTCCCATCCCACCAAGATCTATCACGAGGACGATTCGCCGGGTACCGACTTTCTTTCAGCGGTTTGTCATCATTGGGAAGAGCATGCCAGACTCATTGGTGACCTTGGAATTCGAGAAGCCAGACTGAGAGTCGGATTTGTCTTGGACAAAGACAGTGGCGCACTTCAAAAGATGGCTCTTCCTGTAAAATTTGGACTGGGCGCACCAATAGGGTCAGGTCAACAATATATTCCCTGGATCCATTTGGAAGATGTTGCCAATATGTTCATTCATCTTCTCACGCATCCAGAACTTACAGGGCCCTTCAATGGAGTAGGACCTGAAAGTGTGAAGAATCGCGATCTGATGAAATCGATCGCAAAGGTATTGCACCGACCTATGTTCC
>JAJLJK010000132.1:0-3447 GCA_033844885.1 Bacteroidota bacterium
AAACAGTCTGGGATCTGACCAGAAGTGTAAGAATCGAAGTTGTCAAAATAGGTGACACTTGGAGAGCAAAGCGTTTTGATCCTGATAGGACCCACCGTATTGGAATACCCATTGGAATTCCCAGTACAGTCACGGGTCAGATAGATATCATAATCCGTATTGGCCAAAAGACTGGACAAGGTGGTTGAGGTTCCTGTGACATTAACGACAGTCCCTGATCCCACACCGGGTGTGAACCCGGTCGGTCCATACTCAATATTGAAATTGGTTCCGGAAGAGGTCCAACTAAGATCAGCAGTGACATCGGTGATGTTGGTAGCGACAGGTAAGCTCGGTACCGGACAAGGAGGCGCTTCAGAAACAACTAGCTCATCTATCGCCATATCCGTTGCAAAACCCGGTCCTCTAACTCCGACGAAACGGAAGCTTGTGAGCGCAGTTTTTACCGAAGAAACATCGATCTGTGCATCGATCCATGGGGCTGTCAATGAGGTCTGTTGCTGACCACTCAAAGACCAAAGAGTAACCCATCCAGTACCTGTATCTGCTTGGACAGCAAGAGTTCCCATGTTATTTCCAAACATGTGATACTTGAATGAGAAATAAGGCACATTCAGTGAGTCAAGAATAAACTGAGGGGTATACATAAATGCAGAATCCCCTGTATTTGAACCCTCGGTGAAAAGATAATTTCCCGTGGTGGAGAAGTCCGAATTAGGACCGGTTCCTGAGGATCCGGTTTGTCCGGATCGAACTCCCCAGAAATACGCAGGAGAGACAGGCGAACGACTCCAACATGGCTCAATGACATCACCCGTGTTTCCACTTCCTGAACCAGCAGCCCATGGAGAGGAATCAAAATTCTCTGAGTATGGGAAAATATCAACAGCTGTACAAACAGTAGAGAAAGTAAATACAGATGACCACCCACTTGTGCCATTTCCAGCGGATGTACAGTTGTTTTGAACATACACGTCATAAGCGGTATTTGCACTCAGGTTGTTCAACTGAACACTTGTGGACGTAGAGGTGGTGGTGGTTCCATTCCCTTGGGTGAATCCGGCAGGTCCATATTCGATATTGAATGCCGATCCGGGGCTCAGCCAAGAAACCACAGCTGAGGAGGCCGTGATACTGGAAGCATCCAGACATCCTGGAATCGGACACGATGGGCCCGTATTAGTGACTACAATAGAGTAATCCTCAACCGCTCCCCAAGTGTAGGATCCACAAGGGTTCAAGGGAAGAGTTCCTCCCTCCCACTGCATAACCCGCATCCGGGTCTTGCCTAGGGTAGCGTTCGCCGGAACGCAAAAATTAAATGTAACAGTTTGAGCAGGCTGACCTGACCATTGTCCAACGGATTCAGAAGCTTCGAAGATCTGGTTCTGATTCCAGTCGATCCAAGCCTGACCGGCTCCCGCATAGGAGCCACCACAGGTGCCAAACTTAACTGTAAGATTGTAAGACCCCTGAAGACTAATGTCCGCAGAGTCAGTAGCAGTGTAATTGGCCACCCCTGATAGCCCAGGGCATGTAGCCAAGTTACTGATCGAAAAGTTATCCCCGGTGAGAATCACATCCTCGATCTCGGAGTCCGCAGTAGAGGACGGTCCTGCCGTACAATACTGGGCATAGGATTCTTGGTAGCCGAAGATCACCAGGGCAATGATCATGGCCTTGTGTAGCAATTGTTTCATTTAGGGTTTCGGTTTAGAAGGATTCAAACTTGCAATGTGGCGAAATTCGCTTGACATTCAACTAAAATTACATTTTTTGCAACATTCCGATAGCATTACCGAAAGGAGATTTCCCCCATCTCATTGTCTTCTTTGCACTTAAACCCTTAGAGCAAAGGGTTATGAAAACCCAATCGATCGTACTTTTTGTATCCCTAGAATTCGTCTCCTTGGATTTTCTCAGATATTTGCCCCCATGAATCTGAGGAATCTTATCCTAGTTGGTGTTTCATTGGTTCTGGTTCTGCGATGCGCGATGCAGAGCAACCCAACTGGGGGTCCCAGAGACGAAGCACCCCCTGAAGTTAGCGTCGCGGTACCCGAAAACTACAGTACCAATTTTATTGGTAAAGGTGTTTTACTGACCTTCGATGAGTATATCGTCTTGAAGGATCCTGAAAGTCAGGTGCAGATCAGTCCACCGCTGGGAGAACGACTAAAAGTTTCCGTTAAAGGCAAGACCCTGAAGATCGATTTTCCCGATACCACCCTTCTCCAGAACACTACCTATACCATCACCTTTGGAAAGGCCATTGAAGACCTTCATGAAGGCAATGTTCTTCTTGATTATAAATATGTGCTCAGCACCGGGAGTGACATCGATAGTTCATCGATCCGAGGCGTGGCGCGAACTGCCTTCGGAGATGAACCCGCAAAGGGATATCTGGCCATGCTTTATCCCATGGGATCCACCGATAGTGCTCCCCTTAAGGAAACCCCACTTTACTATTCACTTACCCGGGAAGATGGTTCTTTTTCATTGAACAACATTCCAGAGGACAGCTTCAAACTGTTTGTCTTAAAGGACATCAATCTCGATTTCAAGATCTCTGGAGGCGGTGAAGAGATAGGTTATTTTCCACAACCGATCATGGCCGAGAAAGCTCCGCAGCCCGTGATCGTTCGAACTTATCTCCCGGATCCCGAATTCAGGTTCCTTCGGTCCAAGATGGATGGATACGGAAAAATGAATCTCTATTTCTTTGGAGACGGGAGAGGTCGTTATTCTCTTTCCACAAAGGGTGGATCTCTTGGGACCGATCCGATCGAAGTGAGTGATCTGAATGGAGACAGTATCTCGGTTTGGTTTGACCCGATCTCCCTTTCGGGCGATGAGATCATTGTGTCCATAGACCAAATGGCTAGAGATACCCTATCCGTGGACACCACACTGAATAAACCAGGCTTTGCACAACTTCGCCAGATCCGAAGAGAAGGATTGACCCCAAATGACTCCCTTTCTTTTGGAACATCGATCCCTATTCGCTCTATCGACCCGAACCTGATCCTCATCAGTGCAGGTGGATCAGACACCCTCCATCCAGACAATCTGATCCTCGCAAGGAATCGGGAGGAATTCAAAATTCCTTTCACCTTTATTCAGGGAGGAACCATCAGGACCTGGATCCTTCCGGGAGCGATCCAGGATATATTCGGAAACCAGAACGAGGACACCCTAACCTACACCTTCAAGACCTTGACCGAACAGGATCTCAGCTACCTCATCCTGACGATCCAGAGTCAAGAGGATTTCCCGATGATCTTTGAATTACTCAATGAAAAGGGAGAGGTGGTCTACCACAAGAATTTGCGGATCTCAGAGAAAATGGATATCCCCTATCTCTACCCCGGGAAGTTCCGAATGCGAGTGATCTGGGATGAGAATGACAATGGCGTTTGGGATCCCGGAAATTACCTTGAAGGGAAG
>JAJLJK010000133.1:0-3302 GCA_033844885.1 Bacteroidota bacterium
GATCATTGGTGAAAAGGGACCTGAGTTCATTGATATCGCTCGGGACACGATCCGAAGTGTGGTCAAGGGGATCCTTTTGGTTTCCCTGATACAGGCCATTCTCGCTTACGCGGGATTTGCCATTGCCGGGATACCCGCAGCGGGATTATGGGCGGCCGGGGTGCTTTTACTGGCCATCATTCAGATCCCTCCCACCTTGATCATGATCCCTCCGATCATCTACATGTTCTCAAACGCATCCACTACCGGAGCCATTGTCTTCATGATCTATTCGTTGGTCGTTGGTGGAGCGGACAATTTTCTGAAGCCTGCCCTATTGGGTCGGGGATTAAAGGTGCCTTCGCTGGTGATCCTGATCGGGGCCCTAGGTGGAATGCTCCTTCATGGGATCATCGGTCTATTTGTAGGTGCGGTTGTTCTAGCTGTTGGATTTCAACTTTACAACGAGTGGTTGACCGGAGAAAAGATCGAGGTTTCTGAAGGGGACTGAGCCGCTCACGGGACTCGAACCCGCGACCTACGCATTACGAGTGCGTTGCTCTACCAGCTGAGCTAAAGCGGCTTATTCAGGAGAACTGTCCATAAATTCGGCTTGTAAAAATAGGATTTTGGCAACAACATATCGGTTTCCAAATCAGGCCTTTTTCCCTAACCGAAAAAGTTCAAAAAAGCAAAGAGTTCAACAAGATTCGGATTCTAGACCATAAACCTAGATCCATTTTTCGTGAAAATCGCAAAACGGAACCATGACCTTCAACCTGTTCAAGCAGGATGCCTAAAACAAAGTGTATCAGGGTTTTTAAAAAATAATTCTATTTTGCATCTCATATAGAATGAAAATTTTTCAGAAGGTCATATCCATTTTCATCAGCCTGCTTATCCTTGGGTACAGTGGAGGATTAACCGTTTCTACGCATTTCTGTAATGAGGATCTCGTCGATCGGTCGATCATCCTACCTGCAAAGAAATGCGAAGCTGCCACAAAATCCGCTCCTCAGGAACAGGATCCACATTTTAAACGACCTTCTTGCTGTTTGGATTTCGTATCGGAGTTCAAATCCCAACAATTCTCTACACATCAAAAAATACCATTTGTTAAGGATTTCTTCCCGTCGGATAAATTTGAAATCACTTCAGATCCGGTCTTCCAAGACAGTGAACCGACCTTCCTGATCCCCAATACCAAAGCTCCACCGGATAAAGTTTCCCGGCACATCCGTTTTGAACAATTCCTGATCTAGGAATCACTTTTTTTCCTTTGGTCCAAGATCCATATAGACTCTTGCCGAAGGAAAGCCCCATGTATCCTAATACCTTTTTCAATCAACTCGTAACCGGAAATATCACTCCTTGAAAGGAGATGGTTACCAAAAGAATATCAACAATGAAACAATTCATACTTGCTGTTTTTGCGGCCTTTTCTCAATTGGCAATGGCTCAGACGGATGTCTACCTTAGCATCGAGCACAAACTGGGAAATCAACCCTTCGCCCTTCAGACCCAAACGGTCAACAATCTTGGAAATGACTTCAATGTGACCCGTTTACAATACTATATCAGTGGTTTGGAGATCATTCACGATGGCGGAACCGTGACGCCTGTTACGGATAAATACCTATTGGTCAATGCTAAGGATAGCCTGAATGAACTGCTGGGGAACTTTAACATCACCTCCCTGGAAGGGATCCGGTTTGCCATCGGAGTGGATGCCGCCAAGAATCATGCAGATCCATCGAGTTATCCGTCAACCCACCCTCTAGCACCAAAATCTCCAAGCATGCATTGGGGGTGGTCCGCAGGATATCGATTCATAGCCATTGAGGGCAAAGGAGGGAACAGCCTGTCCTACACTTATGAGATTCATGGCCTGGATGATGCTAATTACTTTATTCAGACCATCCCTACCTCTGGTGTGCAAACGGCGAATGGCATAGAGATCCGCATTGTAGCCGATTATACAAGAGTACTTGAGGACATCAATGTCAGCAGTGGATTGGTGGTACATGGATCAACGGGTCAGGCGAAAACAGCCTTGAAGAATTTTGCTTGGTATGTTTTTACTAGTTCTGATGGAAATGCGTCTTTGGGATTGGATGACGACCTTTCAGCCCAGAAATTTTCTTTCTCACCCAATCCGGTAGGTTCTGATCGATTGGTCAAACTTGAAAACCACCCTTCAAATTGCAGGATCCACCTGATCGATATCACAGGGAAGGTCGTAGAGGTTCGATCTGAAGGAGAGATCGTCGACCTCGGGCAATTTCCTTCCGGAGTATACATCCTTCAGATCGCTGGTGAGAATCAGGCCCCTATCCAACAAAAGTTGATCCTTCAATAAAACGTATTCCATGAAATATAGAATATCACTGGTCATCCTGACCCTGATTGCTCTTTCGTGTAAAAAGGATCCACCTGTAAATTCAAGCGTCTCACTCGATGAAACACCCTATGACCTTGCCACAGGGGGATTCCCCCCTCCTCCCATTGCACCGGACAATGTTTTGACCGTACAAAAGGTCCGACTCGGAAGAATGTTATTCTACGAGAAGAAGTTGAGTGGAGATAACTCCCAGTCTTGCGCCAGTTGCCACAGGCAGGAACATGCTTTTACCGATACCGCAAGATTTTCGATCGGGGTACTTGGGTTCCCGGGGAAACGTCAGGCTATGTCCTCCTTTAACATGGCCTGGAACACCAATGAGTTCTTTTGGGATGGTCGCGCTCATTTATTGAGGGACCAAAGTCTTCTTCCCATACAGGATTCTCTGGAAATGCATGAGACCCTTCCGAATGTTGTGGATAAGCTCCAAGCGGATCCAAAATATCGGGATCAATTTGTCAGAGCATTTGGCACTGATGAGATCTCTTCCGAAAAGATCGCGCTGGCTCTGGAACAGTTCATGAACAGCATCGTATCTGTCAATAGCAAGTACGACCGTTTCCTTGCTGGATTAGAAACCCTTACGGAAAGTGAAGCACGAGGAAAAAAGCTGTTCTTTACCGAGTATAACCAGTTCTTTCCAGATTCATCTGGCGCGGATTGCGCCCATTGTCATTCCGGACTGAATTTTTCGAATAACCAGTATATGAACAATGGCATGGACTCCGATCCAGACATGACCGACTTTGGACGAGAGAAGGCTACCATGGATCCGATGGATCGTGGTAAGTTCAAGGTGGTATCCCTCAGGAACATTGCCGTCACTGCGCCCTACATGCACGATGGACGGTTTTCCACTCTCGAAGAGGTCATCGAACACTACAACTCTGGGCTGAAGGCATCCACCACCCTGGATCAGGCT
>JAJLJK010000134.1:0-5149 GCA_033844885.1 Bacteroidota bacterium
ATGACGTATTCCTCCTGTTTCGAGACAACTACATTCGGGTGTACTAACTCTAAAAATGTCTTAGTAAATGAAAAGAGGATTACCATTGATCCTGTCCATTGTCGGATGGTTATGTTCCATTTCGGCCTTTGGGCAGTTCACTGTTGCCACGACGCACACTGCAAATAACGGTTCTACGGCCGTTACCTTTGAAGTGACTGCGTCGGCTCCGATCATTATCACTGGAATCGCTAACGCGTACAACAGTGGTTCGATCAGCGCTGAGGTGTGGTATCGCGTTGGAGGGGTTCTCCACGCCGGAGCCACCACTCCAAACGTATCTGCAGCCAATGGTTGGGTGCAGCTTGTTGCTACTACGGTAGCAGGAAACGGATCTACACCGGTTCCTATTCCTGGGAATTATCAATTGAACGTAGCTGCTGGGCAGGTAGTGGGAATCTGTGTGACCGGGGGAACCCGTTACATGACCTATGCTGCTGGAGCTCCTACATCGTTCACAGATAATACCCTGACCATCAATACAGGTCCCGGAAAGGGATTTGGTGGTAGCTTCCCGAACCCCACGATCGCCACGCGCGATTTTGTTGGTTCGGTGACATACCAATTTGCTGGTCCATGTATCAACCCGCCATATGCGGGAAATACGGTTTCTGACAAGAGCATCACCTGTTCTGGTGAGCGTTTCACCCTAAGCATGGACAGCTTGACCTCTGGTTTGGGTCAAACCTACCAGTGGCAGATCTCTCCAGACAGCCTTGTGTGGTCCAATATTACAGGGGCTACAGCCTTTACGTTGGATACCAGCCAGACCGCTACCAATTACTATCGTTGTATCATCACCTGTTCAGCGAGTGATACATCGACTGCGGTCAAAGTGACGACCAACAGTACCCCTCTTGCTGCGGGTACATATTCTATAAATAGTGGCCTACCTACCGCAGGGACCAACTTTGCCAGTTTTACGGATCTGGCACAAAAGATCAATTGTTCTGGAATTGCCGGACCCATCGTCGTCAATGTGGCACCGTTCTCGGGGCCTTATGTCGAACAAGTTCGGTTCAATTTTGTAGGGGGATCTTCCTCCACCAATACCATTACGATCAATGGTAATGGCGAGGTGTTATCCTATGCTAGTGGAGTTTCCGGGAACTATGCGACCCTAACCCTGGATGGTGCTGAAAACTTCATCTTCAATAACCTGAAGATCGAAGTTGGAAGTACCGCCTCTTCTGGTTGGGCACTCTGGATGACAAATATGGCCAAGAACATTGAGATCGACAGTTGTACGATCTCTGTTCCATTGTCATTGACGACCAGCCTTTCTGCAGCCCTTGTTACCGGTACCAGTGCAACCAGTGCCACAACCACCGGTTTGGGTGCTACCGACTACAAAGTGACCAACTGTATCATCGAGGGAGGTTATTATGGATTTGTAGCCAATGGGAATACCACGGCTCCCTATTCCAGCAATAACATCATCCAGAATAACATCATCCGTGATTTCTATCTCTATGGATTGTTTGTTCGTGGACAAGAGAATACGTTGATCGAGGGGAATGATATCAGCCGTGCTCAACGTACGACCTTATCGACCTTCTATGGGCTTTATCTGAATGGAGAAATGGTGAATACCAAAGTTCTGAGGAACGCCATTCACAACATCTCGGATCAGAATACCAGTTCGACGAGCACTGCCTACCCGATCTATGCAACGACGGTTTATGGTAGAGGTGGAGCACCCTTGTTGATCGCCAACAACATCATGTATAATCTGAATACAGATGGAACGGTTTACGGGATTTATCAGTTGACCGGTGATAGCATTGCCTATTATCACAACACGATCAGTGTGGACAATGTGAACGCCACTGGCGCTTCTACCATCAGGGCCATGTTCATTTCATCTTCCTCCGGTTACTTCGATGTGAAAAATAATATCTTCAGCATCACCGAGGGTGGAACGGGAACCAAGACCCTGATGTATCTCTCTAGCACGAATCCCACTTTTTCGATCAATTACAACCAGTACTTTTCTTCTGCTACCGGAACCAATATCCTGGGATATTATGGAGGAAACCAGAATTCTCTCTCTGATTTCCAGACAGCATCCAGTCAGGAAGCCAATGGGGTAGTGGGTGATCCATTGTTTGTCAATCCTGCGATCGGTGATCTGACACCATCTGCACCTCCTGGAAATAACAATGGATTGAACCTTCAGTCCATCGTTCCGATCGACTTTACTGGTGCTTCTCGTCCGACCACTCCGGACCGCGGTGCCTTTGAATTCTCCCCACTCTACTGCTTGCAGCCTTACAACCTCCAGTTCGATACGGTGACCACGTCATCCGTTTTCTTAAGCTGGATCAACGACGCTGCCGCGGATAGTGTGAAGATCGAATGGGTGCCTTGTGGCGGATCCCAAGGAACCGGAAATTTTGTGTTTGTGGCGGATAGCTCCTACACCGTGACCGGTTTGATGGATAATACTTGCTATGACTTCTACTTCACTAGTTATTGTGGTGGAACCATTGGAAATGGTACAGGTGTTCTTCAAGGAGTCACCACCAAGTGCCTTCCATTTAGCATGCCATATGTCGAGCCTTTCACCACCTGGGTGCCACAATGTGTGGAGTTGTCTTCAGGGGGTGGCGGAAGCTGGACCTGGATCCACAGGAACAATGATTTTGCAGAAGGAAACTTCTGGAGCAATTCTGTAGGTTTCTCGACCATGCGAATGGCTGTGGTGGATGTTTCCACTCGTGCCTGGATGCGCTTCAGATGGGCTCACCTTTACAGTGCGAGTTACCCAGATGACCGCCTCGTGATTCGTGCAGCGATCGAAGGATCGGGCAATTGGGATACTCTGGTGGATTTTGTCGGACCTACTTTTACCAGTCCGAATGCGACGAACACCAACCCTCCTTCCAAAACAGATTTTATCGAGACCTCCGTGGTACTTGATACATCATTCACCGGAGAGGATGTGGAATTTGAATTGATCGCCCTCACCGACTTTGGGCCTGATCTTTACATTGATGATTTCATTGTGGAGCAAGTTCCAAGCTGTCTTCCTCCATTCGATCTGACTGCCTCCAATATTACTACCAGTGGAGCAACCATCGGTTGGCAGACCATCAGCGGAACGTCTTTCAATATTGAATACGGTCCTTGTGGATTCCAGCAGGGTTCTGGAGTAGGTACTGTGGTGACCAATGTGACCCAACCATACACTATGAGCGGACTTTCACCCAATACATGCTATCATGTATATGTGAACGATCCTTGTTCCAATAGTTGGACCGGGCCACTAGAATTCACTACGCCTTGTTTGTCTCAGCTGAATGGTCTGTATACTGTAGGTGGTCCTGCAGGTCCTAACAACTTCGCCACCCTGGATTCTGCTGTAGCAGAATTGAATGGTTGCGGGATCAGTGGACCGGTCATCTTTGACCTGGCTCCTGGAACCTACATGACCTCAATGGTCATGGCTGAGATCACAGGCTCATCTCCTACCAATACCGTTACCTGGCGTGGTCAGGGTGTGGGTCTTGATACCATCCGCGCAATGGGTCAGGGAGCTGTTACCTTGAACGGCACCAAGAACATGATCTTTAAGAATCTCACTATTGAGACCACTTCAGGGTTTACCATTTGGATGAATTCGGGAGCAAGGAACATCACCATTGACAGCTGTCATGTGATCGCTTCGCTCACTTCGACCACCACTTTGGATAACCCGATCATTGCTTCAGGGTTGAACACCACTGCTTCTAACTACCAACTTAACGCTTATGATGTGACGGTGACCAACTCGAAGATCATTGGTGGGTATTATGGTGTTAGGATTAATGGACAATCTACCACTAGTCGTACCGATGGCTATGTGATCGAGAACAATGAGTTTGAAGGGCAATATTTCTATGCTGCTTACTTCTACTATTGTGATTCGATCCGTGTGGCTAACAACGTAATGGGTAACTTCCGGAGCACTGGTGGATATGGATTCTATGCCTACTACCCGAACTATTTCGAGGTGGAAGCCAACAACATCAAGGCGAACACATATCCTATCTATGTTTCTCAGGGTAACACCTCGATCACTCAATCCACGAATTCCAAGATCATCAACAACATGTGTGTGGGTGGTGCCTATGGAATGTTCCTGGCTACAGTGAACAACATGGATATGTATCACAACTCTTCGAAGGGGAACACCTACGGGATCTATTTCTCCGGATCTACTTACAACAACAGTAATATTCGGAACAATATCTTCCAAGGTGGAAGTAGCTATGCATTCTATGTCACCTCTGGTGCATTCCCATCCAGCACGAGTATCGATTACAACCTGTACCACTCAGTTACCGGCGCCAACATCGCTTACTATGGTACTACCATCCGTACCGACCTGACCGCTTGGCAAACTGCCTATCCTACTTTGAATGTGAACTCACTTCAAGGGGATCCAGTGTTCTCCGGACCCGATGACCTTCATATCGTGGGTACTTTGCCCAACGACCAGGGAGATAATACCGCCGGTGTCACCGTGGATATTGATGGTGATGTACGTCCTGCCAGTGGTGCACTTGCAGTAGATATGGGTGCAGACGAATTCACTCCCAAGCAGTGGGATGCTGAATACGTAGCCCTCCTGGGAGCCAATGGCGGCTGTGGAGACTCAGCAGTAGCTCTTGAGGTTGTGGTTCGGAACCTGGGTCAGCAGACCATTACCAGTCTGCCGATCTCTGTAGCCATAAGTGGCACATTGACCACTACTTTGAATACCACTGCAACGGTGAATATTGCCTCCCTAGATGTGGATACCATATCTGTTGGAACGTTCAACATCTACAATGGTGGAGTAGTAAGCTTCAATGTAGGTCTGGCTTTAGCCAATGACCAGGAGATCTCCAACGACTCCGGTTCGGTCATGAATGTTCTTTACCTTCCTTTCCAACCCATCGTGTTCTCTGGTGATTCGGTCTGTGCCAATGTGGACTCCGTCGACCTTGCCGCATTGACCATTCCCGGAACCATGTATGGATGGTATGCAAACATGACCGACACCGTAGCCCTTGCTATGGGTGACACTTTCCGTGCACCGGTCTCAGGTCAATCTACCTACTATGTTGAGTACCTCAACAATGCA
>JAJLJK010000135.1:0-13554 GCA_033844885.1 Bacteroidota bacterium
TGTGGATTCTTCTCCCGTTACAGCTATAGGCCTGGAACTCATCTTCACCAATTTCTGAACGTACTTCATCTTTTCGTTCAGTGGTAGTCGAAGTCGTTTGAAAACTCTGGGGATCATCTTTGAGCCGACAAATTCGTGACCGTGAAAGGTCCATCCTTGTTTTGGGATGAACTTCTTTGTGACTGGTTTTCCTATATCGTGGAGTAGGGCGGCCCATCGGAGCCAAAGATTATCGGTATTCCTCGAAATATTATCCACGACCTCAGCTGTGTGGTAGAAATTGTCCTTGTGCAATTGTCCCTCCACTTCTTCGACTCCCTGAAGGGCGATAAGTTCAGGGAAGAACTGCTGAAGAAGTCCGGTCTCGAAAAGCTTGATCAGTCCTTTTCCTGGCTGAGGAGCTTCCATGATCTTATTGAACTCATCCATGATCCGCTCCTTGGATACGATCTGGAGCCGATCTGCATTGTCCTTGATGGATCTCAATGCTTGTGGATGGATCGAAAAATCTAGCTGGGTAGCAAATCGAATGGCACGCATCATGCGCAATGGATCGTCGCTGAAAGTGATATAAGGGTCAAGGGGAGTTCGGATGATCCCCTTTTCGAGATCCCTCATACCATCGAAAGGATCGATCAATTTTCCCCAATTTCCCTTGTTCAGGCCGATTGCAAGAGCATTGATGGTGAAATCTCTGCGGTTTTGATCGTCCTCAAGGGATCCATCCTCAACAATGGGTTTCCTGGAATTTCGTTGATAACTCTCCTTACGAGCACCTACGAATTCTATGTCCAGATCGCCATATCGTATCTGGGCCGTTCCAAAGTTCTTGAAATAGCTGACCTTGGGTTTACCGGGGAATCGTTTCGCTGCCAAATGGGCCAGATCGATCCCGCTTCCAACGGCCACAATGTCAATATCTTTGGGTTCCTTTCTTTTCAGGATCAGATCACGGACGTAGCCACCGATGACATAGCATTCAAATCCTGCTTCATCAGCGGCCTCACCGATCCAGTGAAACCAATCCTTTTCAATAAAATCCTGGTGGTCGATCATCAGAAAATCCCTTCTGGGTAGGCTTTCGAAGCGTAAATGGAGGTCAGGAGCAAAATGATCAGGACAAAATAGATCGAAATGTGGATCTGTTTGACCCGCCCCTTGATCTTGTTCAAGGCATCGTTGTCCTCATCGAGGATCACGGGGAACATCAGTGGGAAAAGCATGAAAGCTTGTTGCCTTAAGGGGTTTCGCCCCGAGTCCGAAAACCGGAAGACCTCTGTCCACTGACAATGACGTCCTTCATTCTTCAGAACAAGGAACTGAAATTGTTTCCCCACCTTCCAAATAAAGAGAAGGACGAGAAAGGGGACGAGAACGGAAAATAGGAAAACAAGGATGAACTTGACAATCATGCAGCTTTCTTGGATCCGAAGTGCAAAAATACAATATCATTGGTGGAAAGGAGACCTTATGCTTTGGAGGATCTCAACTTTTGCACCTTTTGGTGAAGCATCAGATACTTGAGATAGGTGCCACGACAGGCATGAAAGGTTCCATAGAATCCCATTCGACCATCCAAAAATCCCATTCTGAAAAAATAATCTTGGAGGAACTTGAACCATGGACTGACAAAGCGCTTCCAGGCTCTACCTCCCTTTCCTTCAGCCAAAAGCGCATCACTGGCAATATCAGCATATTTCAACTGCATGGCCGCATGGTGTTCGATCGAATCGATGGAGTAGTGCAACAGATCGCCTTTAAGCCTTTCGGCGGATGAACCATCCTTTAGTTCAAATCGATCATGAGGATTTCTCCCACCCCAACTTCCGGCATTCTTTTTCCAAAGTCGTAGTTTCCGATCAGGGTACCATCCACCATGACGCATCCAGTGACCGGAATAATTGGTCAGTCGATTGACAATGTATCCTGTTACTTTGGGTCCCTTCTCTTTCAATTCAAGTATGGAATCTCTGAGTTCCTCGGAAAGGGCTTCATCCGCATCGAGCGAAAGAACCCAATCGAACGAAGCCTGATCCTTTGCCCAATTCTTTTGTTGGATGTGCCCTTCGAAGGGATGTTGAATGAAACGTGCTTCAAACTCACGAGCAATGGCCTCTGTTCCATCCTTGGAAAAGGAGTCTACCACCACGATCTCATTCGCAACCTGAACCACAGATTCAAGGCACCTTCGAAGGTTTCGCTCCTCATTATAGGTAATGATGACCACTGAGATCTTCATCGGTCAGACAGCCACGTTGTGTTCGCGCAATGCATCATTGAGGGAGGTCTTCTTGTCCGTGCTCTCTTTGCGTTTTCCAATGATCAAGGCACATGGTACGTTGTATTCACCTGCAGGGAATTTCTTGGGGAGGCTACCGGGGATGACCACAGATCGGGCGGGAACGTATCCTTTGATCTCCACGGGCTCAGAACCGGTTACATCGATGATCTTAGTGGAAGCGGTCAGTACCACATTTGCACCCAGAACGGCTTCCTTTTCAACCCTGACACCCTCGACAACGATACATCTCGAGCCGATGAAGCAATTGTCCTCAATGATCACAGGAGCTGCCTGGACGGGTTCGAGTACCCCACCGATCCCAACGCCTCCACTGAGGTGTACATTCTTACCGATCTGTGCGCAACTGCCTACGGTTGCCCAGGTATCCACCATGGTCCCCGATTCGACATAAGCACCGATATTTACATAACTGGGCATCATGACCACACCTTTTTCCACAAAGGCGCCATAGCGGGCGAGGGCATGAGGCACCACTCTGACACCCAGTTCGGCGAAACCCTTCTTCAATGGGATCTTATCGTGAAATTCGAAGGGACCGACCTCGATGGTTTCCATGGATCGCAAAGGAAAATAGAGGATGACAGCCTTTTTTACCCATTCATTGACGATCCATCCATCCGATCCTGGTTCCGCCACCCGGATCATTCCCTTATCGAGATCCTCGATCACGTCAAAAACGGTTTGCTTGTAATCCTCATTCTTCAATAGCTCCCTGTTTTCCCAGGCAGCTTCGATCATGGTTCTGCGTTCGGTCATTTCAATCGTTTTATCTTCGCGGCAAAGGTAAATATTTCAAACACGGAACATGGCGCGCATCCTTGCCCTCGACATAGGTACCAAACGCACTGGAATCGCAGAGACCGATCCCATGCAGATCATCGCCGAAGGGGTCACCACTGTGCGTAGCCATCAACTCATCGATTTTCTCAAGGAATACATGAGCAGGGATGAGGTGGAGTGTGTAGTTGTCGGCCTACCTCTTCAGATGGATCATACCGAAAGTCAGTCGGAACCTTTCATTCGCGGGATCCTAAAGAAGATCGAGAAGGAATTCCCTGATCTGAGGATTCACAGAGAAGATGAAAGGTTCACCAGCAAAATGGCACAACAGGCCATGATCACCGGAGGGATGAAAAAGTCCAGACGAAGAGAAAAGGGGGTGGTGGACGAGATCTCCGCCGTTCTGATCCTACAATCCTACATGAACCGAAGAGATCGTGGTGGGTTCCCTGCTTAGCCACTCGATTATTGTTATTTTTGCACCCAAATCAAGAGGATAGAGAATGATCTTACCCATTGTCGCTTATGGCGATCCGGTATTGAAGAAGAGGGCTGTGGATATTGGAAAGGATTATCCCAACCTGGAATCGTTGATTGAGAATATGTTCGAAACCATGTACAATGCCAATGGTGTTGGGATCGCCGCACCCCAGGTCGGGCTTGGCATTCGTGTTTTTGTTGTAGATGGGGTCGGATTTGCCGAAGAAGGAGATGAGGATTATGAGGTCCTAAAGGATTTCAAGAAGGTTTTCATCAATCCAGAGATATTGGATGAGGAAGGAGATGAATGGGCCTTTAGCGAAGGATGTCTCAGCATTCCGGATATTCATGAGGATGTCTTTAGGAAACCCGATCTGAGGATCCGTTACCTCGATGAGAATTTTGAAGAGCATGAGGAGACCTACACCGGTATGCCCGCTCGGATCATTCAACACGAGTATGATCATATTGAGGGAGTGCTCTTTACAGATCGACTCTCGGGTCTTCGAAAACGACTTTTGAAGGGAAAGCTTTCCAATATCAGTAAGGGAAAGATCGATGTGGGATATAAGATGAAGTTCCCACTGGCAAAATGAGAAGATTACTCTACCTATTCATAGCCTTTACGCCATGGGCTTGTGCTCAATCGCCCTCCGAGGGGGAACTGATCCGCGAGGCAAGGGTGGATAGTATCCAGGAGTTGGAGATCAGGATCCAATCCTCCGGAACCGCCTTGAAGCCCATTGAAGGTTTGGAATTGAAAGATCGACTGGTCCGGTATTCAAGAGAGTATCCTCAAGACTCGCTTTCTCCATATTACTTGCTCAAGGCGGGAAATGTGGCAAGAAATCTTCCAGATGGAGGATCGGAAGCCATTCGATTTTACGAGGAAACCTACGGAAAGTACCCCGATCATCCTGTGGCGGCTCCGGCCTTGTTTTTCCGGGCTTTGACCTATGACGAGGTTCTCCGCAATCGGGAAATGGCAGCCAGCACCATGAATGAATTTCTCGAAAGATTCCCCGACCATCGATTGGCAGCTCAGGGGAGTGAATTGTTAAGAATATACCAGGACACGATCGACGAGATCGACCAGGTCAAAGAATGGCTTGAGAAGGCCGATACTACTTCAACACAAGAACCTTAAACCGAAGAAATGGATCTGAAAGGAATTTTGCACATCAGTGGAAAACCAGGATTGTACCGATTGATCGCCCAAAGTCGGGCAGGAGTCATTGTCGAAGAACTCTCTGGCAACAAACGGTTTCCGGTATCCGCTCAATCCAATGTGAGTTCATTGGATGATATCGCCATCTACACCCTGACCGAGGAGGTTCCCCTTCGCGAAGTCTTCAGGACCATCGGAAAGGAAGAGAATGCAGAAAAGACCATAAGCCACAAGGAGCCTGAGATGGCCCTGATGGAAAAGTTCGAATCCATTCTTCCCAACTATGACGAGGATCGAGTTTACCTCAGTGATATCCGAAAGGTATTCCAGTGGTATAACCTTCTTGTGGATGGTGGCGTCATCACTCCGACCAGCCTGGAAGAAGAGGTGGTGAAGGAAGACCCATCCGACGAAAAAGACGCGTAATGCATAGTCGTCAGGAAAAATTGGAGGCCTTTGGGCGCTTGCTGGATATCATGGATGATCTTCGTGAGAAATGTCCGTGGGACCGGAAGCAGACCATGGAAAGCCTCCGACACCTGACCATTGAGGAGACCTATGAACTGGGGGACGCGATCCTGGACAATGATCTGGAAGAGATCCGGAAAGAGATCGGAGACCTCATGCTGCACATGGTCTTCTATGCGAAGATCGGTTCAGAGACCGGCTCTTTTGACATTGCTGATGTATTGCACGGAATATCTGAGAAACTGATCTCCCGTCATCCTCATATCTATGGAGATGTCGAGGTTGCGGACGAAGAGGAGGTCAAGTCGAATTGGGAGAAGTTGAAATTAAAAGAGGGGAACCGGTCGGTGCTCGCCGGCGTTCCTCGAAGTCTACCCGCCCTGGTCAAGGCCACACGCATTCAGGACAAAGCTCGTGGAGTTGGCTTTGATTGGGAGAAGCCTGAACAGGTTTGGGAAAAGGTCCAGGAAGAGATGGAGGAATTCCATGAAGCTTCCCTTTCGGGCGATAGGACAAAGATCGAGTCAGAATACGGCGATCTTCTCTTTAGCCTGATCAATTTCGCCCGATTCAAGGAAATAGATCCAGAAGCGGCATTGGAAAGGACCAATAAGAAGTTCATTCACAGGTTCACCTATCTCGAGAACAAGGCCCGGGAGATGGGAAAACAACTCCACGATATGTCATTGGAGGAGATGGATGTATTCTGGGAAGAGGCCAAGATCTACGAATCCAAATGAAAAACCCCGCATCCGCGGGGTCTCTCTCTCAACTATCCTTTTTGCTCAAGGCAGGTAGGATAAACCTTTGCGCGTTTTCCACAGGAAGTATTTTTCAAGGAATACCTTAGTGAAATCGTAGAATATATTCGGGAGCATGATCGCAAATGCTCTGGGCTTGAAGGTCTTGTTCCCAAGGATGAGAACCTCTTTCTTTCCGGCATCCATCACACACATGGCGGCGATCTCACCCCATTTCTTTTCTTTTAGAGGTTTGCCCTGTAAACTTCGCATCACATTATTGGCCACAACCTTTCCGGTCTCATCACTGGGATATCCGGTTTTGGGAGCTCCGAATGGAACACAACCCGGTTCAAATGGAGGTTTTACATCCACTGCAATTCCTGCTGCCCAGACATTAGGGTATTTGGGATGCTGATAACTTCCACCCACTGCGAGATATCCAGTTGGGGTGGGCTCCAGCTTGGGACTGTTCTTGACGAAATCCACACCGTGGAAGGGAGGCATGAGCATGGAGAACGCATAGGGCAGTTTTTCGCCACTGGTCAGCTCAATATGGTCACGGGTCATTTCCTTGACACCCACTTCGGTACGGAAATGAATGTTGAACATCTTCATGAATCCCTTCAGCATGGTCTCACCACCGGTGATCCCGTCGATCCCAAAGTGACCAAGGTAATTCTCGGGTGTAATCCAGGTGAGATCCACCTTTTTGCGGATCCCTTGTTCACGCAACCATTTCTCCAGATTGAAAAGGAACTCATAGGCGGCACCCATACATCCAGCCCCTTGTGTTGCCCCAACGACGATGGGACCAGGGTTCTGTTTGAATTCTTCCAGAGCCTTTCGGATCTTCATGGCTCCATCCGGTGACCCGATGTAATGTGCATATTCGGCCACACCAGGAGCAACGTTGAAGTCGACCTTTGGTCCAGTTGCTACGATCAGTTCATCATAGGGGAGGTCACCTTTGGAAGTGTGAACCACCTTTGCATCCGGATCGACATTGATCGCCTCTCCATGAAGGAAGTCGATCCCTTTCTTTTTTAGGATCTCATCCCTTCGGATGGTGATATCCTTGATATCGCGTCGACGGAAGGGTACCCAAATGAGGGAAGGAACAAATAGAAAAACAGGAGATTTATCCACTACGGTGACATGAAAGTCCTGACCGCCTTTTCTTTTCAACTCTAGAGCTGCGGTTAAGCCGGCGAAGCTTCCACCAATGACCACAATATTTTTCATGATAGGTCTGGTTTAAAATCTAAAATAAAGGTATAGAGGTCCTTTATTTAGATCGGTGATCGTGGTCACAAATGGAGTGGGGGATGAAATGGAGCCTTAGACCCTGGAGGACCTTGGATCCGATTTTCGTTAGCGTTTCAAAGGAAGAGGGGCAAGGAGGTAGTTGAAAAAAAGAAACCCCCGTCGATCAACGGGGGTTTTCAGGGATGGTATCAGGCTCTTCAGCAGACAGCTGCTTTTGCCTTTTCGTAATTGGGCTCTTGCCCTATTTCCGGAACTTGTTCTGTGTAAACGACTTTCCCATTCTCGTCCAGGACGACAATGGCGCGGCTCATTAAACCTTCGAATTTACCATCCAGAAGATCGACATTGTAAGCTTCGCTGAAGGAATGATCCTTGTACTGAGAAGCAGAGATGACATTGGTAATGCCTTCAGCTCCACAAAACTGCTTGTGGGCAAAGGGGAGGTCTTTGGATACGCAGACGACCTTGGTATTTTCCATATCAGAAGCTTCCTGATTGAACCTTCTGACTGATGCCGAGCAAACCCCTGTTCCAATGCTTGGGAAGATGTTGAGAATGACCTTGGATCCTTTTAGATCCGAAAGTTGAAAATCATTCAATTCGGTGTCGGTCAGCCGAAAATCAGGAGCCTGGGAACCCACTTTGGGGAGTTCACCGGCAGTGTGGACGGGATTTCCTCCCATGGTGATGGTGCTCATATTCTATATTCTAAGTTTAAGGTTTCAACTATTGTCTGTGGAAATTGTTTTCTTCATTTCCAATTCATCGATCGCTTCCTTCCCCAATCTCCTTCCGTATTCGATCAGCTCGGAGGCACGAAAGAACTCAAACGTCTCCGCACAATTTCGGGACACCTCTATCAAAACATCAGGTGGGGTCTTTTCCAGTTGGATGGATCCCAATTCATTCTGCATCATTTCGAAGACGTTCTGAATGATGGTGAAGTAATTGGGTTGGTCTCCATTTCCTGCTAACTTCAAATTGAAGAACCATCGATCGAAACTCAATTCGAAGAGTCGTCCGATCCTGGAATAGATCTCCTTCTTTTCTTTTTCCTGATCAGCTTCGAAGCCTTCAGGCCTTTCGTAAGGAACATCGGCATTCAGATCAACCGCGATCAGTCTATCATTCTCAGATCTGCTTATCGCAGTGACGGGTACGGGATTGATGACCCCACCATCCACCAGGATCCTGCCATCCCGCGAAAGCGGAGTGAGTACACTGGGAATGGCCACGCTCGCTCGTATCGCGGTGAATAGGTCTCCTTTGTCAAACCTGACCTCGGATTTGGATTTGATATCTGTTGCAACGGCACAGAAGGGAATGGGCAGTTCTTCGATGTTCTTTGAAGGCACAAATTTTCGGATCTCATTGAACACTCTTTCTCCCTTGATAAACCCTTGATTGGTGATGGTGAAATCGATCAGATTGAAAATGGCCTTTCGATCCATATTCACGATCCATTCCTTGTAATCCTGGAGATGGCCGGCGGCGTAAATCCCACCGATCACAGCACCCATGCTGGTTCCGGATAAGGAAGAGATCTGGAAACCATTCTCTTCCAATATCTCAATGACCCCGATATGGGCCAATCCACGAGCTCCTCCGCTTCCAAGGGCTAGTGCTATCTTCCTGGATTCTGGCATAAGCTTTTTTAGCGATGGAAAGGTAATAAGGATTGCATGAAGGAAAATAAAAAACCCCGCATTTGCGGGGTCTTATTTATTAGATCGATTGTGGATCCTAGTTTTTGGCCAGGTAGTCAGCGATCTCCTGATGATCTTCGTGGAAACCGGACTTTCCTTCAGACCAGTTGGCTGGACAAACCTCACCTTTCTCTTCGACGAATTGGAGAGCATCCACCATTCTCATAGCCTCATCCACGTTACGTCCGAGGGGCAGGTCATTCACCAGTTGGTGACGGACGATTCCTTCCTTGTCGATCATGAAGAGACCGCGGTAAGCCACCATTTCTCCGTCTGCATCAAGTTCCTCATCATCGTTGTAGAACCAGTTTCCGGCAAGAACATCATAATTGCTTGAAATGGTCTTGTTGGTATCGGCAACGATCGGGTAGGTAACCCCTTGGATCCCTCCCTTGTCCTTGGGAAGCTGGAGCCACCCCCAGTGTGACTGCTCGGTATCGGTCGATACAGCAACGATCTCAACTCCCTTTTTGCGGAAGTCCTCAAGACGTGCCTGAAATGCATGAAGTTCGGTAGGGCAAACGAAAGTGAAATCCTTGGGATAGAAGAAGAGGATCACGTGTTTTCCACGGAATTGAGAAAGGGTGAAACCTTCGACGATCTCCTCTCCATTGACCACTGCACTCGCATGAAAGTCAGGAGCTTTTTTTCCTACTAATACGCCCATTTTATCTGGTTTTTAGGGTTATTGTTCAATTTTCACTGCAAATATACCAAAGGCAATAGGGCTGAAAGTATCGATCGAATTAATTCTTTCTATGATGGAATCGGCTTTGGCTATCCTGACCTTTGTCAATCAAATTCACAGAGAATAATCCCATCTTCGTCATCAAACTATTCACATCATGTCAAATACCGACCTAGATATTGCCAGAGCGGCAAGCATCCGACCTGTGGGGGAGATCGCCTCTTCCCTCAACATTCCAGAAGATAAACTTGAACTCTACGGTAGATTCAAGGCAAAAGTGGACCTCTCTTTGATCGATGAGAAAAAGGTGAAGGAGGGAAATCTCATTCTTGTCACTGCCATTACCCCAACTCCGGCAGGTGAAGGAAAGACCACTACCTCGATCGGCCTGACTGATGGATTGAATCAGATCGGAAAGAAAGCCATCGCCGCCCTACGTGAACCTTCATTGGGGCCCGTCTTTGGAATGAAAGGAGGAGCTGCCGGCGGGGGACACAGTCAGGTGATCCCTATGGAGGATATCAATCTTCATTTTACCGGGGACTTCAGTGCGATCGAAAAGGCAAATAACCTGCTTGCAGCCATGATCGATAATCGCATTCAGACCAAGGATCGAAAACCCAGGATCGACCCAAGAACCGTACTGTGGAAACGGGTCATGGATATGAATGACCGCGCCCTACGAAATATCATCACCGGGTTGGGTGGTAAGGCCGGTGGTAAGATCATGGAAACGGGATTCAACATCACCGCGGCATCTGAGATCATGGCCATCCTATGCTTAGCAGAATCTCTGGAGGATCTTCAACGCAGGTTCGAGAATATCTACGTGGGTGATACCTTCTGGGGAGAGGCGGTCTTTGCCAAGGATATCAATGCTTCCGGTGCCATGACATTATTGATGAAAGATGCCATCAAACCCAATCTGGTTCAAACTCTGGAGAACAACCCTGTATTCATTCACGGAGGACCCTTCGCCAATATTGCCCAGGGAACCAATTCTCTACTCGCTACAAAAATGGCCATGAGTCTTGGAGATTACGCGGTGACCGAAGCGGGTTTTGGTGCTGATCTTGGAGCCGAGAAATTCTTTAATATCAAATGCCGCGCTGGGGGTATCTCTCCAAAGGCGGTGGTTCTGGTAGCGACCATACGGGCCTTGAAATATCATGGGGGAAAACCATTGGCGAATCTCGCTGATGCCGATCCAGATGCCGTGAGGAAAGGACTTCCCAACCTGGCCAAACACGTTGAGAACATCAAATCCTTTGGTCTTCCTGTTGTGGTGGCCTTGAATCGTTTTTCGCAAGACACCTCTGATGAACTTGCCGTAGTTGAGAACTACTGTAAGGAAAATGGAGTCCGGTTTGGATTGAGTGAAGGCTGGGCTCATGGCGGAATGGGATGTACAGACCTCGCTCAGGAAGTGGTCCAGGCCGTGGAAGGATCACCGGGCAAGTTCAAGCCCACCTATGAGATCACCGACCCGGCCATGGAGAAGATCGAAAAGGTATGCCGCCAGATCTACGGAGCGAGATCTGTCCAGTTCACGGCCAAGGCGAAAAAGCAATTGGCCCGTTTCGAAGAGATCGGACAGGGGAATCTGCCTGTTTGCATCGCCAAGACTCAAAAATCATTCTCCGACGATGAGAAACTACTGGGAAGACCAGATGGTTTTGACATCACGATCCGGGAGTTCGAGATCGCGAGTGGAGCTGGGTTCATCGTTCCCATTGCAGGGAACATCCTTCGAATGCCTGGGCTTCCGGTCGTTCCGGCAGCTGAGCATATGGGAGTGGATGAAAACGGAGAGATCTTCGGACTATCCTAATGCATCATCGTGGTCAGGGCCGCTACGACCAAGGCGGCCAGGACTGCGATCAACTTTTTGAAATTGAACCGGTGATCATCCGTTGCCTCGAACCATATGGTGGTAGAGACATGGAAAAAGATTCCCAATACAATGGCCTTGATCTCATTATGGATATCACTCAGGAGTGGAATGTATTCCTGAGCCCACATTCCCAATGGAGCCATCATTGCAAATCCACTGAGAAATAGGATCGATCTTCCTTTGGAGACCTTCATCTGTCTCAACCCAAAGAAAAGAACTGTGCTGATCGGGATCTTATGAAGGGCAATGGCTGCCAATAATTCGGTATTGCTGGTCGCATTTCCCGCCAGGGGCATCCCCTCAATGAAAGCATGAAGAAATAGGGCGGTGACAAACCCAAATCTCAATCCTTCATTCTTGGTCGCGTGGAAGTGACCGTGCTCCACTCCACCCGAAAAGAAATCCAAGATGTATTGGAAGATGAACCCCCCCAATACCCAAAAACCGATGCGGTGATCTCCGGTGGCGAAAAGGTCCGGAACGAGATGAAGTATGCTGATCGCAAAAAGGAAGGCTCCACTGAAAGAGAGGATCAGCCGCGTGAGGATCAAACGTTGATTCTGAAGGAGCATGCCCAGGACGACCCCTGCAGCTACCGATCCAAACAATATGAGGTTGTTCATTACTTCTTTTGTGCGATCATGATCAATCTCTCTGATTCATCCTGGTCGAATGGACGGAGATCGAAGTCGCCAAAGGTATGGAGAAGCTGCAACTTTGTTGCATTGAAATAGGATCGAAAATCAGAAAGTTCCAATTTCTTTACCCTTTCGAAGAATTCCATTTCCTCACCCTTGTCCTTGAGGCAGATACATTTCTCAATATACTCACCGGTATCCTTTCGATTGATCCTGAAATCGATTCCATCCACCGATCGTGTCTCCTCCCGAACCAGTCCGAGGGTGACCTTTCGGACGTTCATGAAGTCCATGACCAAAAGACCTTCCGGCTTCAAGGCATCCGCTATCGATCGCATGGCCTTCAGATCCTCCGAATCATCTTTGAAATACCCGAAGCTGGTAAAGAGATTGAAGACCAGGTCGAATTCATGGGTTCCCATATTCTGCCTCATATCCCTGACCTCAAAGTGGAGACTGGGATTTTCGAACTGCCGAGCGAATTCAATATTTTGTTCGGAGAGGTCGTAACCCGTGACATCAAATCCCTTTTCGTTCATTTGAATGGCATGTCGTCCCCTTCCACAGGCAAGATCAAGGATCCTTGCATCCTTAGGAGGTTGAAGAAAGCCAAAAAGCGTATCGATGAATATCCTTGCCTCCCTGTGGTCACGATGCTGATACAGCATGTGATAATAAGGAGTGTCGAACCAGGATCGATACCAGGGTTGGTCAGTTGACATGTCACAAAGTTGTGCTTTTTTTACGGAAAAGCGGGGAAAGAGGGACACCCATCCATCGGATCGGTATTATTTCCATCCAATCCCGTTACTTTTGTTTATCAACCTAAAATGACCAATCATGTATACGACCAGGATTGCCGGTGTGGGGCATTATGTTCCGGATCGGGTCGTCACGAATGATGACCTGTCGAAGCTGATGGATACGAATGATGAATGGATCACAGAGAGGACCGGCATCAAGGAGCGTCGATTCGTAGATCCCAATGGGGATGATACCCCAAGTACCATGGGAACCAAAGCTGCGCGTATCGCTATTGAACGTGCTGGCCTGACTCCGGATGACATCGACTTTATCATATTTGCCACCCTTAGCCCGGACTATTATTTCCCGGGTCCCGGAGTCATGGTTCAGGAACAATTGGGGATCAAAGAGATCGGTGCCCTAGACGTTCGTAATCAATGCTCTGGATTTGTATATGGTCTTTCGGTGGGCGATCAGTTCATTAAGACCGGTATGTATAAGAACATTCTGCTTATCGGAAGTGAACTCCATTCGATGGGGCTTGACATGACCACACGTGGAAGAGGAGTTTCCGTCATCTTTGGCGATGGTGCCGGGGCCGTTGTGCTCCAGCGAGCACCAGAAGGGGTAGAGGGCATCCTTTCCACCCATATGCACTCAGAGGGTAAACACGCGAA
>JAJLJK010000136.1:0-1840 GCA_033844885.1 Bacteroidota bacterium
CAGGGCGATGTCGTTACCGCCAAGTTCTCTGTGGAGCCCGGTGCTGAATTCACCGGTACCTGTAATATGGGGGCGGTCGTACGCGACCTGAAGGATGATGAAAAAAGAGAATCCAGAAAAGGAGAGGAAAGGTCAGCTTAACACCTACCTGCGATTTTCGACCGTGGCCATCCAGATGGGGGTCATCATTGGCCTTTGTGCCTGGTTGGGGAATTGGCTGGATGAGACCCTGGCAAATTCCAACCCTGTTTTTACCATCATCCTGAGCCTGATCGGTGTTTTCACCGGTTTGTTCCTTATATATAAAGAAGTCCGAGACCTTGAAAAGAACGAATAGACTTCCCATTGGGTTACTCATTCTCACACTGGTGGGGATCCTTACCGGAACACTCCATTTCTTCCTGGGAAACTCACCCGAGGAGTTATGGGATATGATGTTTCCCATCTACCTGTTCCTCTGGTTCCTTTCGGGTAGCCTTCTGATCATGGTTCATTTGATCCTTCAACGCGATCCTCAAAGGGGGGGAATGGCCTATTTGATCGGGTCGGTGGTCAAGATGCTGCTGGCCTTGATATTCTTGCTTCCCATTATATATGGAGGACACCCCCTTTCCAAACAGCTGGCCCTTCAGTTTCTGATCCCCTACGGAGCGTTTTTCCTGAGCGAGGTCCTCCTGGTCGTGCGATGGGTGAATCGCCCTTAGAAAGCCTCGAAACGCCTGATCCAGCGCGGTTTTCAACACTCTGAAAATTGGTGTTGATAATTATTTTTCTTTTAGGATTATTGTCTACATTTGCAGCGATTTTACAGGAGGGTAAACCGGATCGATTTACAATGCAAAAGTCAGTGTCCTTCAACCTTTTAGCTCTTGCCTTCGGGCTTTTTTCATTTGTGGCCCAGGCAAATGCCCAGGATCATCACGATCTTGGTCAGGCCGACCACAATGAGGATAGCGAGTTAGTAGCAGGTGATGAGAGTGCCCACGGTCCCGAGACCGATGAGGGCTTCAATGCAACCGAGATGATCATGCACCACATCCTTGATAGCCACGACTGGCACATCATGGATATCGATGGTCATGCAGTGAGTATCCCCTTGCCGGTCATTCTATGGACCGACAATGGCCTTGTGACCTTCATGTCTTCCGCCTTTCATCACGATGACGAAGGACATCATGTGGTTGAAGCAGGAGACCAGCGTTTCGTCAAGGTTCACGAAAAGATCTATTATGCATCCGAGCAGGCCAACGAAGCCGGTCAATATGTTGAGATGCACGACCACCATCCGGTGAATGCCAAACCGATAGACCTTTCACTCACCAAGAACGCTGCCAGCTTGATGGTCGCTTTCCTTTTGATCCTTTGGATCTTCACTTCAGCAGCAAGATTCTACAAGAAGAACGGAGCGACAACCCCCAGGGGTCTCGCCAGTTTTCTTGAACCATTGATCCTTTTTGTCCGCGACGACATCGCGCGAGACAATATCGGTGAGAAGAAGTACCAGAAGTTCGTTCCCTACCTGTTGACACTCTTCTTCTTTATCTGGATCAACAACCTCCTGGGTCTGATCCCCTTCTTCCCAGGAGGAGCCAACGTGACCGGAAACATTGCCGTCACCTTGACCCTTGCACTTTTTTCATTGATCATCGTCAATGCCAATGCCAATAAGGATTATTGGAAACATATCTTCACACCCAGCGTGCATCCCCTCATGTGGATCATTATGATCCCTGTGGAACTCATTGGTGTGTTCACCAAGCCCTTTGCCCTGATGGTTCGTCTTTTTGCGAATATCACGGCCGGGCACATCGTTGTGCTGTCCCTGATCTCGTTGATCTTC
>JAJLJK010000137.1:0-26790 GCA_033844885.1 Bacteroidota bacterium
GTATCAATGGGCCCTCCATTGAATGAATAGATGTCCACCAGAAAATTCTGTCCAAATTCACATGTATCGCAAAAAGGCGGTTGATCGTCGGTCTCGTCGAGACCCACATCGCCATCGCCATCAGTAAAATACACTTGAACCTCGATCATGTCGGCAAAGATGCCGGGAGCCCTTTCTTCTTGATACAAACGGTAGTCGCGAAACTCCAAAAACGGGATATCAGAGAATCTGTTCCCATTGGGACACCCTCCCAAAGCCAGAAGGATGATGACAAATACGCTTGATTTGAAGTAGTTTCGCATTGTGGATGTAACGCTGAAAAAGGGGATTTCGTTTGGTGATGGACCTATCTAAGATCAAAAATAGGATTTTCAGGGAGGACTCCTCCTCGCATTTCGAGGAATTGGCTTTGGAAATCTTTCGTCATCAGGCGAAAGCCGTGCCGATCTACGCCAAGTTCCTGGACATTTTGAACGTGGATCCCAGTAGGATCGACAGTATTGAGAACATTCCCTTTCTACCGATCCGATTCTTCAAAACCCATTCGGTGAATGACCGAACCGGTCCTGTGGTCTCCGTTTTCACTTCTTCCGGGACCACCGGGCAAACGCCAAGTCGGCATGAGGTGATCGACCCTGACCTGTACCGGAATGCCTATATGGAAGGCTTCCGATATTTTTACGGCGAACCGACAGATTATCGGATCCTGGCCCTTTTGCCCAGTTACCTCGAGCGAAAAGGTAGCTCACTGATCGATATGGTAAGAGGACTCATTGAGGCATCCGGGGAACCCGAAAGTGGATTTTTCCTTGACGATCTCGCAACCCTGAGTCAATTACTGGAGCATCCCCCGAAAGGCAAAAAGAATCTCCTGATCGGGGTAAGCTTTGCCCTGCTTGACCTTGCCGAAAGATCTCCGATCCCCCTGAATCGAACTCTAATCATGGAGACCGGGGGCATGAAGGGGAGACGAAAGGAATTGGTTCGAGATGAATTGCATTCCATTCTTCGCCAAGCCTTCTCGATCAATGAGGTTCACTCAGAATATGGGATGACAGAGCTTTTGAGTCAGGCCTATTCCAAAGGCGAAGGAAAGTTTAAAACGCCTCCCTGGATACGAGTCTTAATAAGGGATACCGATGATCCCTTTTCGTTCGCTCCAATTGGAAGGACCGGTGGGATCAACGTGATTGATCTTGCCAATCTTCATTCCTGTAGCTTTCTTGAACTAGAGGACCTTGGCAGGAAATTTGCCGATGACACTTTCGAAGTGTTAGGACGCTTTGACACATCCGAGGTACGCGGTTGTAATTTGATGGTGTCCGACCTTTGATCAAAGAATTACCTTAAACCCATGATGAAATATATTCTGTCATTTCTCCTTTTTGCTGGAGGTGTTTCCCAGGCTCAGATCCTGACAAAGAACTCGCAGGTCAAGGATAAGCCTGATGGGTCTACCATTCTTTCCTTGAATGAACAACAAGAGGTCTATTCCTTTGACCCGGAGGATGGATGGTTCAAGATCCGAAAGATCGCATGGGTGCCCAGGTCCTCTATAGATGAAGAGGGCACGATCCAGCCTGGAACTGAACTTTCCAACTGGGAAGGACAACCGGTAGGAAAGACCATCGAAGAGGTCAAGGCCATTGAGAATCGTCCTGGAAAAGAAAGGCAGACCCGAGATCGTGTGGAAGTGGTGGTTGAAGGATATCTGTATAAATTCAACATCGACCGAACCACCATCCCGGAGGAAGAGATCTTTGAATTTCTGAATAAGGACAAGCGCAATCAACGATTTGACATCATGAAACCCCTGATGGATACCTTCGGCTTTGAAGAAGAGAATGCCGGAGATCTCAAGGTCATGGTGCTATTGGAAAAGAACCGAACCCTAGCACCGGACAAGGTTTTCAGAATGATGCTTATCTTCAGAGGCGAAAGCATGCTGGTGGCCGCCCTAACCCGAGATCATGATTTTCCGGTCGATGAGGCAAAAGGTGGGACTGAAAAGCAAATGAATGTGCTTTACACCTGGTTTGTGAAGCCCAACCCCAGAATGAAAGCGCCCATTGAAGAGATCATGTGGACATACCTTCCTCTCTAGAATTCTCTTTCTTCTATTGACTCTCCTTTCGGGGACCTTGTCGCTGGCACAAGTGACCGTGGATCCCTGCATTCAAGGTACACCTGTTCGGATCGTGATATTAGGTAGTTCCACAGCCGCAGGTTCAGGGCCTTCCTCTCCAGACAGCACCTGGGTCAACCGGTATCGGAAGACCCTTCAGTCCATCAACCCCAATAATCAGGTGATCAACTTGGCAGTAGGCGGCTTTACGACCTATCGGGTCATGCCCGACGGTTTCGTTCCCAACCTGACTGGACGTCCCCTTCCCGACACCACAAAGAATATCTCTGAGGCCCTACGACGGGATCCCGATGCCATTATCGTCAATCTGCCAAGCAATGATCGGCAATGGCCGATGGAGGAACAGCTTCAGAATTTTGACTCGATCTACAAACTTGCTGCTTCTCATGGGGTTCCTATGTGGATTTGTACCACCCAACCTCTCGGTTCCGCAAGCTTTTCGACCTATCAGCGCAGTGTCCATGATAGTATTCTGCAACAATATGGTTCGCAGAGCATAGAGTTCTTTCTTCCTTTGGCCGATTCCAATGATGTCCTTTTGTCCCAGTATAATTCGGGGGATAATGTCCACCTGAATAACGCGGGCCATCGTGTTCTTTGGAATCAGGTCGTGCAGAAAGATATTCTGGCGAGCATCATTTCGGGTGGTTCTTCCCCAGATCTTGCGGTGTCAGGTTTTATTCTCCCGAATGGAAATTGCCTCAGTGATTCATTTCTGGTGGGGGTCGAGATATTCAATTTAGGTTCACCCATCCCTCCGGGGAATATTGGAACTCTATTGGCGGATGTTTCGGGACTCAACCACCTTACGATCCTACAGATTTCAGACTCCTTGTTTTCGTGTTCGGCAGATACCATTTGGCGCACATTCAGCTTCAATCAGGGAGGCTTACTTGAACTGAATGTGGGACTTTCCCTTGTGGGGGATACCATATTCAGTAATGATTCACTCTTGTGGAGAGGACCTGCCAGAATGCGGCCATCGCTAGTTTCCAATGGGAGGTCCATTTGTGATCCAATGGATACGGGCTTCTTTAGGGTCATGGCCCTGGATGCAGATACCGTTTTTTGGTATCAGAACCCAGTGGATGTGAATCCTGTTGCCTATGGGGATTCTTTGGGTGGGGTGTTGGTGGATTCGACCCTTTATGCCCAGGCCGTTTCCGGAGATCTGTCCTTTCACGGGAAAGTGTCCACACCGATTGACTTCAACATCAGTTGGAATGGCATTATGATCGACCTCATGGCGGCAGATACCCTTTTCTTGGACAGTTTGAGTTTCATTTCTGCGAATTCCGGATCCATTCCCATTCGGGTATTCGCGACCAATACGAGTCATCGAAATGTTCTTGCCACACCTAGTGCTTGGAATATGATCCTTCAGGATACCTTACTGGCCTCCATAGCGGATCAAAGATTGGTTTTCGAGCTTCCGACACTTAAAATGGATTCAGGAGACACGCTTGGATTGTACATAGAACTGCTCGGAGGTAAACTACTTCGATACCGATCCATTAACTCAGAAGAGATCTATTCGGATGGGCCATTATCATTGATGACCGGAACAGGTGTCTCCAATAATTTTGGAGGTACGTACCATCCACGACGATTCAATGGAGAGGTCTTTTTCCATCATGGATTCAATCCGATGGGAGAGTGCGCCTCTCAACGGATGCGAGTGCATATTGGGAAAGGGCAGGCCCGAACGGATATCGATACCGTGGCATCCACCGTCTTTATGCCCATCATCTACTCCCACCCGGATAGTTTGGCAGCATACCTATATGTGATCGCCTCCACCGGTGATACTCTTTCCAGATCCCGAAGTTTCGGATTTCATCCGGCCTTGACCCTGAGCCAGTACAATGAGATTTGGGTTTTCACAAGGGATAGTCTCGGATGTGAAGACATTGATACCCTCTGGCTTTTCGTGGATTTCCAGTCTCTTGCCGAGATGGATATCTCGACCTTGATCTATCCGAATCCTGCCGGGGAGTGGGTGCGTTTGGCGTTTGAGCCATCGGGCACGTGGGAGATCATCGACCTATATGGAAGGATCATTCAAAGGGGTGAAAAGAAAAAGGGAACGACAGACATCGATATTTCTGCCATCCCCGAAGGTTGTTACCTGATTCATTTTCACGAACCGGGTCGATCCCAAGTCACCCGGTTGATGATCAGGAGACTGTAATGAGGTAGTAATTCTTTTTCCCTTTCTGTACCAAAATGTACTTTCCGTTGAGAAGATCGTCAGGACTCATGGTCTTTTCCAGGGCTACTTTCGATTTATTGATGGCTACACCATTTCCCTGGACCATTTTCCGGGCCTCTCCCTTGCTGGGGAACACTGCAGTGGTTTCAGCCAGGAAATCCACGATCCCGAGGCCTTCCTCCAAATTGGATCGATCGATTGAAAATTGTGGAACTCCTTCGAAAACGCTCAATAGCGTACGTTCATCCAGACTCCGAAGGGATTCTTCGGTAGCCTTGCCAAAGAGGATCTCGGAGGCCTTGATGGCATTTTCGAGTTCTTCTTTAGAATGGACCCTTTCAGTGATCTCTTCGGCCAAAGCCTTTTGAAGGATCCTCAGGTGGGGCGCTTCAAGGTGTTCCTTTTCGAGACCTTCGATCTCTTCCCTTCCTTTGGTAGAGAAAATGCGGATGAAATTCGAAACATCCTCATCACTCGCGTTCAGCCAGAATTGGTAAAATTTATACGGGGAGGTCTTCTCTGGATCAAGCCAGATGTTGCCCCCTTCGCTCTTTCCGAATTTTGTTCCATCCGCTTTTTTGATTAGCGGCGTGGTAAGGGCAAATGCCTCACCATTACCCATCCGACGGATCAATTCGGTTCCGGTGGTGATATTCCCCCATTGGTCTGAACCCCCCATCTGCAATTTCACCCCCATGGTCTTATTCATGTGGTAGAAATCATATCCCTGGATCAACTGGTAAGAGAATTCAAGGAAGGACATGCCAGTGTCCAAACGACTTTTTACCGAATCCTTCGCAAGCATGTAATTGATCGTGATGTGCTTGCCAACCTCACGAAGGAAGTCGAGGAGCTTGAAATCCTTGAACCAATCATAATTATTGACGATCTCTGCGCTGTTCGCCCCGCAATCGAAATCGAGGAACTTTTCGAGTTGATTCTTCTGGCATTCAAGATTGTGTTGAAGCTGTTCCAGATCCAACATGTTCCTTTCGGCGTTCTTGAAGGAAGGGTCGCCGACCATTCCGGTCGCCCCTCCGACCAGGGCAATGGGTTTGTGTCCGCAACGCTGAAAATGCATCAGGGTCATGATCTGGACTAGGTTGCCCACCCCAAGAGAGTCTGCAGTGGGATCGAACCCGATATAGGCCTTGGTCATTTCCTTCTGTAGGAGATCCTCCGTACCTGGTATCTGATCGTGGAGCATCCTGCGCCAGCGCAGTTCTTCAACAAAGTTCTTCTTCATCGCGTTGCGTACTTTGGCCGCAAAAATAGCCTTTGCAGTGAGAATGGGCGAATGTTGACCCGTCTCGAATTCGTTTCTTTGCCAAAAAGCTTGCATTCATGATCGCAGTGACCGGGGCCACCGGACTTTTGGGGAGTCATCTCTTGTTCGAACTTACCAATTCAGGACACTCCGTTATCGCTGTCCAAAGAGAGGGTAGCTCTGTGGATCATATTCCTCGAATTTTTGGGTATTACTCGGACCGTTCTGAAGAATTGCTCAGCAGGATCCAATGGTTGAGTGTGGACCTTATGGACAGACTCGATATTGAGGAGAAATTAAGTGGCGTCACTCATCTTTATCATTGTGCGGCCATGGTTTCCTTTCGGCCAACGGATGCGAACAGGATCCTGGATATCAACGCCGGTATGACCGCCAACCTTGTCAATTGGGCCATCGCCACAGGTCTTGAGAAGATGGTACATGTGAGTTCGATCGCTGCGCTTGGCCGAGAGAAGGACAACAGGAAACTGATCACCGAGGAGACCTACTGGAAGAACTCGCCGGATAATTCAAGATACGCAGTCAGTAAATATTCGGCCGAACTCGAGATCTGGCGTGGTGTCGAGGAGGGTTTGAATGCCGTGATCGTCAACCCGGGCATCATACTTGGTCCCGGACGGTGGGATGAAAGTAGTAGCCACCTGATCCATCGTATGGCAAAGGGTTTTCCATTCTACTCAAAGGGAGAGAATGGATTTGTGGATGTAAGAGATGTTGTCGATGTCATGATGCGTCTTATGAATAGCGGGATCCATTCCCAGCGCTATCTTCTGGTGAGCGAGAACATGGTCTATAAGGACCTTTTCTTTAAGATCGCTGATCTGGCCGGTTCCAAAAGGCCATGGATCGATCCTCCAATGTGGTTGACCGGAATGGTTTGGCGTTTCGAATGGTTGAGGTTCTGGTTGACAGGATCGGATCCTCTGGTCACAAAGGAAACGTCGCGAAGTGCCCGAGGGATCTATCGATATTCCAATGAAAAGGTAAAACGCGAACTGGATTTCACCTTTCGGTCGATGGATGAGACGCTGAAGGACACCGTCGATCGGTGGAAACAGGATCAATCGATCACTTCCTGATCCTCCTCAAATTCCTCCTTGGCCTTTTTTTGCGCTTCTGCCTCCATCACGCTGAGTCGTTCCATCACCCGTTGATAGACATCCTTAAAGACCTCGGGATGTTCAGTATACCATTTGAAACTTTGTTGGTATTCCTCAACGGTAAGATCGTGATCCTGTAAAAGACCTTCGTAATAGTCCTGGATGTAAAGTGAATCCGATCCTATGATGGAATTTCCGCTCCGCGCTCCTTCCAGAAGATGAACATCGATCATAACCTCGATCATCTTGTCCTCGGGAATGACCTCCTCGGGGACCTTGACATCCTTGTTCTTGCAACTCACCAGGATGAGAAGAAAAAGGAGGGGAATGATTCTAGCGATCGAAAGCAAGTCGTTCTCCTTTTATGGATTCGTTGATCCGGCCCTTTTCAAAGACCAGGTTCCCATTCACAAAGGTGTGGGTGACCCTGGATCGGAATGTGGTGCCCTCGAATGGACTCCATTTACATTTGGAGAGGATATTCTCCTTGCTCACAACCCATGGACGTGATGGATCGACAATGACCAGATCTGCCTTGTACCCTTCACGGATGAAACCGCGTTCCTCGATCCTAAAGAGGATGGCCGGATTATGACACATCTTTTCCACTAGTTTCTCGATGCTGATCACACCCCGATGTACCATTTCCATCATCGCCGGAAGATGATGCTGGACCAATGGGCCTCCACTTGGTGCAGAGGTATAGGGTTGTTTCTTTTCTTCAAGGGTATGAGGCGCGTGGTCAGTCGCCAAGACGTCGATCCTGTCATCGAGCACTGCCTTCCAGATCTCTTCGCGATCTGCCTCGGTCTTCACAGCGGGATTCCACTTGATCAAAGACCCCTTGGTCTCGTAAAAGGAGTCATTGAACCAAAGGTGGTGCGTACATGCCTCAGAGGTGATCTTTTTGTCCTTCAGAGGAATGGAGTTATCGAAGAGTTTCGTTTCTACACCCGTGCTGATGTGGTAGACATGGAGGCGAGATCCGAATTTTCTAGCCATCTCGACCGCGCTGGAACTCGATAACAAACAAGCTTGTTCACTTCGGATAACCGGGTGGAATTTCATGGGGATATCCTCCCCGTATTCGGCTTTGAACTTCTCCAGATTCGTCTGGATCGTATGTTCATCTTCGCAATGCGTGATCAGCTGATGATCCACTTCGGAGAAGATCTGCTCAAGCACCTTTCGATCATCAACCAGCATGTTTCCCGTACTGGAACCCATGAAGATCTTGATGCCGGCGATGGTTTTTTTAGAAGCTTTTTTTAATTCGTCCAGGTTCTCGTTGGTCGCTCCAAGGTTGAAACTGTAATTGGCAATAGAACGTTGAGCGCCAATGGCGTATTTCTGTTCCAACAGCTCAAGTGTGGTAGCCTGTGGAACCGTATTGGGTTGCTCGATGTAACTAGTGATCCCTCCAGCGACAGCGGCCCTGCTTTCGTGCTCGATATCTGCTTTATGGGTGAGTCCTGGCTCCCTGAAGTGAACCTGATCATCGATGATACCGGGTAGGAGATAAGCACCCTCTGCATCTACAATATTGACCGATCCATCGGATTGGCTCAAATTGCTGTCGATCTTTTCGATACGACCGTTCTTTACCAACACATCTAGGGTCTTCACAGACCCTTCATTCACCACTTTGGCGTTCTTGATCAAATAGTTTTTCATCCCAGTAGAATGACTTGAGTTCTCAATTGGGAACAGGTCAGGCAAAGGTCGAAAAAAATCAGCTGGCCTGAGGGTATTTCTTGAAAAGGGACGCGAGCTTTAGCTTGATGACACCGAAGACCGCTTCCGAGATGATCCCCTTTGTCATCTTCGATTTTCCGGCTGTTCGATCGGTGAAGATCACAGGGATCTCCTTCAACTTGAACCCGTATTTCCAGGTCTTGAATTTCATTTCGATCTGAAAGGCATATCCTACGAATTGGATGCGATCAAAATTGATTGTTTCCAATACCTTTCTGCGATAACAGATAAAGCCGGCGGTGGTATCGTGGATGGGTATACCCGTTATGAAACGCACATACTTACTGGCAAAAAAGGACAGCAGAACTCGGCTCATCGGCCAGTTGACCACATTCACCCCCTTGACATATCTGGATCCGACCACAAGATCAAAACCATTGACGGCCGCTTCATGATATAGACGAGGAAGGTCTTCGGGATTGTGTGAGAAGTCGGCATCCATCTCGAAGATGAACTGATAGCCCTCGCTCAATGCCCAGCGAAAACCATGAATATAGGCTGTGCCAAGTCCGGTCTTCTTTTGGCGAACTTCCAAATGGATCCTGCCAGGGAATTCGACCATGAGGCTTCGGACAATTTCTCCTGTCCCGTCGGGTGAGTTGTCATCGACCACAAGAACATGGAATTCCAATGGTAGATCCATGACCTTCCGTAGGATCTTCTCGATATTCTCTTTCTCCTTATAGGTGGGAATGATGACCAGTGTTTCTTTTTCTGCCATAAGCCGGAACAGGGTAGGGAGTCAAAAATACACAAATGGGTGAGAGCTGGTATATTGCATAATAGGTTGTTTTTCAATACGGCCGTTTTGCAGAGTTATTTCCAAAGGGCGGGAAATCATAGTTTTTTTACTGCTAAGGAGCTTGTTGGTGTGAAGAATTGGCACCTTGCTCTCGGGTTCGTGCAACAGGAACGACGAAATTCAGTTATTTGTAGACTTCTATGGATATCTACAGTCATAAGAATCTCTGGAAACTCCTCCTTTTTCTCTTTGCTGCCCTGATCGGTGCGGGAACATTGCTCTACACCGAAACCTTTTTGAAACAGCTTCGGGCAGAAGAGATGCGAAATCTCCGTAACTGGGCCGAGGCCATGAGGATCGTTCAGACCGCACCCCCCGGTCAGGATCTTACTTTCACCACGATCTACCTCCAGCAGAATAGGACCATACCCCTCATTCTGGTGGATCAGGAAGGAGAGATCCTTTATACCAGGAACCTGGATGAGAAGAGATCTGAGGATCCCAAGTGGGTCCAGAAGAAACTCCAGGAAATGAAGGCCGATCATGAGCCGATACCGGTTCCCATTGATGAGAATATCACTCACTTCCTTTATTACAGTGATTCGGTGATCCTAAAGCAGCTTCGGATCTATCCGGTCATCCTCCTGGGTGTCATTGCTCTTTTTGTTTTCATCGCCTACCTGGCGTTCAGCAGCGCCAGACGGAGTGAGCAGAATCGGGTTTGGACCGGAATGGCACGCGAGACCGCCCATCAGATCGGAACCCCACTATCCTCCCTCATGGGTTGGATCGAACTTTTGAGGGCTAGGGGAACAGATGAATCCACAGTTGGCGAGATGGAGAAGGATATTCATCGATTGGAGACCATTACCGACAGATTCTCCAAGATCGGTTCTCAACCCAAGATCGAGAACTGTAATCTAGGGGAGGCTCTCGAAGGTTCACTGGAATATCTTGCCAGTCGGGTTTCGCGGAAGATCGAGATCAAGTTCGATCCTACCGAGGCTTATAAGCATCAGATACCCATGAATCCTCAGCTCTTTGGTTGGGTGATCGAGAATCTGGTAAGAAATGCGATCGATGCGATCGAAGGAAGGGGCAAGATCACCATTCAGGTAGAGGATCTTCCACGTACGGTTCAGATCGATGTTTCGGATACCGGAAAGGGGATACCGCTCAATCAGTCCAATGCGATCTTTCGCCCGGGATTCACTACCAAATCAAGGGGCTGGGGGCTAGGTCTCTCCCTTGCAAAAAGGATCATAGAGAATTACCATAATGGGAAGATCTTTGTCGCCCACAGTGAAATCGGTAAAGGAACGACCTTCCGCATCCTACTCCCAAAATCCTAAGAATTGGCCGGGATCTATATCCATATTCCATTTTGCAAGCAGGCTTGCCATTATTGTGATTTCCACTTCTCCACCTCACTTAAGACCTACGAGGGGGTGGTCAAGGGGATCCGGACAGAGATCGCCCAGCGAAGTGTTGATTTAAAGGGAGAACTTGTTGACACCATCTACTTTGGAGGGGGAACGCCTTCTCTTTTGAAAGACCGCGATCTTAAGATCATTATGGAGGATCTTCGAAGTTCTTTCTCGATCGCCTCTACCCCCGAGATAACCCTTGAAGCGAATCCTGATGATCTGGCTGAGGCCCATTTTCTTTCCTGGAAGAATGCAGGCATCAATCGCCTGAGCATTGGGATACAATCCTTTCACAATGAGGATCTCCAATGGATGAATCGTGCACATAATGCGCAAGAAGCATTAACAGCGGTAAAGAAGGCTCAGGATCACGGATTTCTGAACCTGACCATCGACCTGATCTATGGAATTCCCAACTCCACCCATGAGCGGTGGAAAGAGAATGTTGAAACCGCTCTTTCACTTCAGGTCCCACATATTTCGGCCTATGCACTCACAGTGGAGGACCGAACGGCCCTGGCACATTTCATTAGGGAGGGAAAGGTCGTGGCCCCTCAGGAGGATCGTGCCGAAGAAGATTTTCAATATCTGAGGAAAGCCTTGCTTGCTACGGGATATCATCATTATGAGATCAGTAACTTTTCCCTTCCGGGGATGAATAGCAAACATAATTCGGCGTATTGGTCCGGTGTATCCTATTTGGGACTCGGGCCCGGGGCCCATGGCTTTGGAAATGGAAAGCGTCGTTGGAACATTTCGAACAACGCCCTTTATGCCAGGATGGTGGAGAAGGGAGAGGTCTTTTGGGAAGAAGAGATCCTGTCGGATATGGATCAATTCAACGAATGGGTCATGACGGGATTGCGAAGGCTGGAGGAAGGAGTGGATCTGGAACGGGTAGGAGCTCGATTTGGTGAGAAGGTGTTGGATCAGTTGTTGGAGGATGCAAGTCCTTATTTGGAAGCCGGTGATCTCCAGATTGAAAATGGCCGATTGCGTTTGACAGAAAAATCCATATTCAGAGCAGATGGGATCGCCTCGGACCTTTTTCAGCTTCCCTAATTCCTATATTCGCTCCATAAGTCATTTGATATGAAGGCCAGGATAGAGTATCATGATCGTTCCTTTCAGATCGACCTGGAAAAGCCTCTGGATATTTCCATTCCAGTCAAGGTGGGAGGAGTCAAGGCCTGGCATGTGGGTGAGCCGCAATTCGACCCAGTAAGGGGAGATGGCTGGGAAGGTCTGGTGGAGAAAGGATTCTCTGTCAATTTCCTCAATGTTGGATTCAACCCTCATGGGCATGGAACTCATACCGAATGCCTTGGGCACCTATCCCCCGAAAGGGAAAGCCTGGCTCAGGGAATGGCTAATTATTTCATGGGATGCAATGTCATCTCTGTCACGCCCTCATCCAATGGTTCCATTGAGCGAGCATCATTAGATTCCATCACCTCCTTTCCTGCAGAGGCCATCGCCATACGAACCCTTCCCAATCCTGAGGCAAAGAGAGAACGGGTTTATTCAGGCACCGAACCTCCCTACCTTTCAGTGGAAGCCACCCGGTTCATTTTGGATCAAGGTGTCCGTCATCTCCTCATCGACACCCCTAGCGTGGACCCGGAGAATGATGGAGGGAAGGTTTTCGCACACAAGGTCTTTTTTGGGTGGCCCGACCATCCTCGTCGGGATGCGACGATCACAGAATTGATCTTTATTCCTGATGAGATCGTGGATGGATTCTATTTTTTGGATCTGCAGATATCTTCCTTTGAGAATGATGCCGTTCCAAGTCGCCCTATCCTCTATCAACCTCTGGATCTATGAGAATTTTTTGGTTGCTCTGCCTCTTCATTTCCTGGCTTCCAAGTATTGGGCAGGTTACGCATGTCTCAGGTGTGGTCTATGATTCCGAATCTCGGGAACCTCTGCCTTTTGCTGCAGTGACCGTGAATGGAACTCGTTCTGGTACCAGTACAGATATCGATGGTTTTTTCAAGGTGAGTGCAGACAATATTCATCAACTCACCTTCAGCTATGTGGGTTATGAACGATTCTCCATGCCGATCACCTCGGAGACACCCATGCCCCTTGAGGTCTACATGCAGCCTAGCGTGACCAACCTGCAAGAAGTGACCGTGGTGGCAGGGGAGAACCCAGCCTGGGAGCTCATCCGGAAAGTGGTGGCCAATCGGGATCGGAATAACCCGGAACATCTTCAAAGCTTTTCGTACACCACCTACAACAAACTATTCGTCACCCTCGACTTTGATTCAGCAGGTGCAGACATCGATACAATAAGGAGAAATGTGGTCACGGAGAACGGTCTCGACAGTTCGTTCACGATCGTAGATTCTTCGGTCTACGAGGCTAGAAGAATGATGGAACGTTCGCATCTGTTCATGTTGGAAAGTGTGAGTGAGAGAAAATTCAAGGCTCCCGGAAAGAATAATGAAGAAGTGCTGGCGACGAGGGTCTCTGGATTCAAGAATCCCATGTTCACCTTACTGGCCACCCAATTGCAATCCTTCAGTTTTTACGGTGATCATATCATCATACTTCAACAGAAATATCTCAACCCCATCAATCCAGGGTTTGAGAAACGATATATGTTCAACATGAAGGACACTCTGGTGGAAGGAAAGGATACGACCTTTGTGATCTCTTACGCCCCGGTTCCAAATCCTTCGCACCCAAGCATGAGGGGGTTGTTGTATGTGACCACGGATGGATGGGCCCTTACGAATGTCGTCGCCGAACCCGCAGAAGAAAGTGGTTTGACGGTTCGCATTCAACAGAAATACGAGAAGAAGGGTGGGGTATATTTTCCGGTTCAACACAATTATGACTTTCTCTTTGGCAATGTTTCCTTCAATGGGGTCATGCCCGTTGGGATCGGAAGGACCTATTTAAGGGATATAGAGATCGATCCAAAATTGGAAAATCGGGACTTCTACCCTGTCGAGGTTCGATTGGATCCTCAGGCAGCGGATCGCGATCCGGAATTTTGGGAAAAGTATAGAGGGCGTCCTATGGATTCGAAGGAGACCCGAACCTACGAATTCATTGACAGTATCGGAGAAGAGGAGAATTTAGAGCGAAAACTCGATTTCCTTTTAGCACTGCGAACCGGAAAATTAAGGGTGGGTTTTGTGGATCTGGATCTTGATCGATTCCTGAAGTACAATGTATACGAAGGAGTGCGTCTTGGAGCAGGGCTACATACCAATTCAAGACTACTCCCATGGCTGACGATCGGTGGGTTTGCCGGTTGGGGAACAAGTGACAATCTTTGGAAATACGGATACGATGGGGCGATCACTCTCAGCCAAAAATACCAGCTTAAGATCGGAGGGGGTTATCGTTTCGACCTCTTCGAAACCGGAGGAATGTCTTTTGACTCCAAGCGCGAGTTGAAATTGATCAATACCGAATCTTACCGCAACCTCTGGGTCGAACAATATGACGAGGTCTCCGAGGCATACGGGTATATCGAATATCACCCCCTTCCGAAGATCCATACCCGTTTTGGTTTTTCCAGGCAGAATCGGTGGACTCTCGGGCCCTATCAGTATTTGATGAGGGATAAGGGCGAGAACGGGGTCCTTCAAAATGGATTCACTGCGAGCTTTGTGAATGTCGAGGTCCAATATGCCCCTGGAGACAAATATATGGAAGGGCCCTTTGGCAGAAGGCCGATCTCTCAGACCTATCCGGTCTTTACAGCGAAATATCAGCGGGGAATCGACGGACTTCTGGATAGTGAGTTCTCTTTCGATCGCGTTGATCTTCGCATCGACCATTCATTGCTTTGGAGACATATAGGAACCACAACCTTCCGCCTGGAAGGAGGAATGGTAATGGGTGGAGCTCCGGCCTCTTGGTTATACTTCGGCAATGGTTCTAAACCGGTGAATTACTATACGGGAGACTTTCTGATCACGACCTATTGGGGTTTTGAGACCATGCGTATGAATGAATTCTTAAGTGACCGATTTGCCTCCTTGACGATCCGACACAATTTTGGGCAGTACCTTTTCAAAACCAGTGATAAAAGTGCGTTCCATATCGTAGGCCGAGGATATTTCGGCCAATTGGAAGATCCGGATGTCCACAGAAATATCCGGTTCATGACACCGGACAAGGGGTATTTTGAAGCCGGTTTTGAATTGGACAACTTTATCCCTTTCCAAATGTTGGATTTCATCGGTATCGGAGGATATTACAGACTGGGAGCCTACCAGTTTGATGATCCCTGGAAGAATCTGGCCATCAAAATGACTGTAAAAACCAGTTTGTAATTTCAGGCGGCACTAGGATTTAGTACCTTTGCACGCCATTTAATTTCTGCACGAGAGCTTCATGTGGACAACCATCGCCAGGATCATCCTTAGACAAAAGGTCCTCCTATTGATACTGCTGGGTCTGGCGGTAGGTTTCATGGGGTATCAGGCTTCCCGTATCGGTATATCCTATGAGTTCTTCAGGATCCTTCCTGTCGATGATCCGGCTCAGATCGATTTCATGAACTTCCAAAAAGAGTTCGGAGATGTGAGCAACTCGGTCGTTCTGGCCAATGATAACCCGGATCTTTTTTCTCCTCGTGAACTGAAATTGTGGAAAGAACTCGGTGATTCTCTTCTGACGATCGACGGCGTGACCAATGTTTTGAGCATTACCAATGCGCCTGATCTGGTCCTGAACGATTCGACCCAGAAATTGCAAGCGGTTCCATTTATGGATCGGCTACCAACGACTCCGGAAGAAGCCCGGGCTTTACAGAAGAAATTTCAGGAGCGACCTCTCTACAAGGGGTTACTTGTCAGTGAGGACGATAGTCTCCACCTTATGATGCTGAGCATCAAGGAGGAGTACCTCTATAATCAGAACATCATTCGGATCATTGAGGATATCAAATCGGTGGTCAGCTATTTCGAGACTCAAAGTCAGGAGGAGATCTATGTAAGTGGACTTCCCTATGTCCGGATGGCGAATACCACCAAATTGAAAAAAGAGGTTCGTGTGCTCATACTGCTGACCATTCTGGTGACCACCGCCATCCTTTTCTTCTTCCTAAAAAGCGCCCGAGCAACCGCTGTTTCACTTGTCGTAGTGGTCATTGGGGTGATTTTCACCTTTGGTTTGATCTCGACCTATGGATATCGGATCAACCTGATCACCTCTTTGGTGGCTCCCTTGGTGATCGTTATCGGCATACCGAATTGTATCTTCCTGATCAACAAGTATCATGCGGAGTTCAGGAAACACGGAAATAAGATCCTGGCTCTTCAAAGGGTGATCCGAAGGATCGGAGGAGTGACCTTCCTGACCAACTTCACCACGGCACTTGGTTTTGCGGCTTTTATTCTGACAGACAGTACCAGCCTGATCGAGTTTGGGGTTGTGGCCAGCACCAATATTCTGGTCGTTTTTATTGTCTCGTTGGTCGTGATACCCATCATGTACTCATACTTGCCGGAACCGATCGAGCGTCATTACAAACATTTGGACAAGAAGTGGTTGAATTCCATGATCCGCTTCCTGATCGAGGCGGTGACCCATCATCGGATCGCTATTTATGTAGTTACCGGAATTCTTATCATTTTGGGTTTCATCGGATTGTATAAAATAGAGACCACTGGTAACCTCACCAATGACTTCGCTCACAATGATCCGGTCCTTTTGGATCTGAAAAAGATCGAAAAACACTTCAATGGGGTCGTTCCTCTGGAGATCCTGATCGACACCAAAGAACCCAATGGCGTTCAGAATCTGAGCTTCCTCAAGAAGATCGATGGCCTTCAGAGGGATCTTGATACTATTTCCGAGCTCAGTCGCTCACTTTCCATTGTCGATTTCCTAAAAGCCTCGCGACAGGCCTTTTATTTCAATGATCCATCCTACTTCGATCTTCCGAATCGACAGGACAGGGATTGGGTCCTCGCCGCTCTTCCGGATCCCGGATCCCAGGCGACCAACACCCAGAATCTGGTGGATAGTACCCGATCCGTTGCCCGTATCATGATCCAGGTTTCGGATATTGGAACTCCGGAAATGAAGGTTCTTAGGGATGAGGTGGAGGAGATCGTTCACAAACATTTCGATCCCGAGGAATACAATGTGACCCTTACTGGTGCCAGCGTGATCTTCCTCAAGGGAACCACGTATCTTATCAAGAATCTCATCATCAGCCTTTCGTTGGCGATCTTTGTCATCAGTCTGATCATGGCCTTCCTTTTTGGATCTGCCCGGATGGTGATGATCAGCCTTCTTCCCAACCTGATCCCCTTGTTATTGACCGCAGCGATCATGGGCTTCTTCCATATTCCATTGAAGCCATCCACGATCCTTGTTTTCAGTATCGCGTTTGGTATCTCGGTAGATGACACTATCCACTTCCTGGCTAAATACAGACAGGAATTGAAGACCAATGGCTGGAGGATCGGAAAGGCGGTGGTCGCATCCATTCAGGAGACCGGCGTCAGTATGTTCTACACTTCGGTAGTGCTGTTCTTTGGATTCTCGATCTTTGTTTGGAGCGAGTTCGGTGGATCGGTATCCCTGGGGATCCTTGTCTCCATCACATTGCTCTTTGCCATGTTCAGTAACCTGTTGATCCTTCCCGCCCTTCTGATGTCCCTTGAGAAGTTCATTTCTGCACGTGAGTTCAGCGAGGATATCATCGAATACTACGAGGGAGAAGAGGAGGAAGAGGATCAGGATCCGGTGAAACCTGTATAATTCACTTATTTTTACCCCGAACCAAATATTCCGATATGAAAGGAATCGTTTTGGCGGGTGGTTCCGGAACCAGGCTTCACCCCCTAACCTTGGCGATCAGCAAGCAGCTGATGCCCGTCTATGACAAACCGATGATCTACTATCCCTTGTCCACTCTAATGCAGGCAGGGATCCGAGATATTTTGATCATTACCACACCCCATGATGCGCCACTCTTTTCCAAACTTCTAGGAGATGGGAGCCGGATCGGATGCAATTTCACATACACCATTCAACATGAACCCAATGGGCTTGCACAGGCATTTGTGCTGGGTGAGGAATTTGTTGGAAAGGATCCATCGGCATTGATCCTGGGGGACAATATCTTTTATGGTACCCAGATGGGGTCCCTTCTTCGCGAAAATGCGAACCCGGATGGCGGGGTGGTCTTTGCTTATCAGGTCTCTGACCCCGAACGGTATGGGGTCGTTGAATTTGATGAGGACCAGGTGGCCATTTCCATTGAGGAAAAACCGGCTAAGCCGAAATCCAGGTTTGCCGTACCGGGATTATATTTCTATGACAATGAAGTGGTGGATATCGCCAAGAACCTGAAGCCTTCCGCCAGAGGGGAGTACGAGATCACCGATGTCAACAAGGAGTACCTTCGTCGGGGCAACCTAAAGGTGGGGATCCTCGATCGCGGAACCGCTTGGCTGGATACAGGGACATTCAGTTCACTCATGCAAGCTGGACAATTCGTTCAGGTGATCGAGGAACGTCAGGGCTTGAAGATCGGTTGTATCGAGGAAGTGGCCTATCAGATGGGCTTCATTGACGCCGAACAATTGGAGCGGATCGCACAACCACTCATCAAAAGTGGGTATGGCGAATATCTATTGACCCTTCTTCAACAAGGGGAATGATCCATGGATGAACGATTAAAAGCCCTTCAACAGGCTCTGGACCGGTCTCTCTCCGAATTGATCCCTTCGACAGCCGAGCCTACAGGACTCTACGATCCCATGCGGTATATATTGGGTATTGGAGGGAAGCGACTTCGTCCTTTGCTTACTCTTATGGTTCTCAAGGCCGCAGGCAAGGATCCTCAATTGGGATGGTCAGCTGCAATGGGGATCGAGGTCTTTCACAATTTCTCTCTGGTTCATGATGATATTATGGACGCAGCCCCTCTAAGAAGAGGAAAAGAGACCGTCCACGAGAAATGGGATGTGAATACGGGGATCCTTTCTGGTGATGCACTTCTCGTAAAGGCTTATCAACTGATGGCCGATGTGCCCAAAGACAAGGTGGCTCCGATTCTGGAGGTATTCTCTGAAACGGCCCTTCAGGTCTGCGAGGGACAGCAATGGGATGTGGAATTCGAGCAAAGAGAATCCGTTCGAGAGGAAGACTACATAAGGATGATCCAATACAAGACCTCTGTACTCCTAGGGTGCGCATTAAAGGTTGGGGCCATTCTATCCGATCTTCCCGAGAATCATCAGAAGGCACTTTATTCTTTTGGTCTGGAGATGGGTACTTCCTTCCAGATCGCGGATGACCTTCTGGATGCTTTCGGCGATCCTGAAAAATTCGGAAAGAAAGTGGGCGGAGATATTTTGGAGAACAAGAAGACCCTTTTGTTCATCGCCGCCGAAAGGCTAGGTTCGGACGATCAAAAACGATCCCTCCGGCAGTGGTACTCCATAAACGGAGATGTATCAGGCAAGGTGGACGCGGTAAAGGAGATCTTCGAATCTACCGGAGCCAGGAGATATGTGGAAGATCAAAAGCGCTCTTATTACGAGTCGGCGATTTCCAACCTTACATCTCTTGATAACGTCTTGGTAGCAACCGATCTATTTGAGGATTTTGCAAGATATCTTTATGAACGTGATCACTAGACCCCATATCACCATTTTGTTTTTCCTACTCCTTCTGGCACCGCGCCTGGGTTGGAGCCAGGTTCCCGGACCGGATCCAAAACAAGCTGATTTTGTTTTTAAGACCTACCCCCTGCGGTATCTTTATGGAGTGAATGCCGGGGTTGATGTTCGTGTCAAGAATGGATGGTGGGTCGGCCTCATGTATGGTGACCACGACAGAGCAATGGTTTGGAGCAATGAAATGGCCCTTCCTGAATTGATGACTGCCAAAGGATTTACCATGAGGTTGAACGTCTTTCATCAGGAACCGGGTGAGATATTCTACCAGGGAGGTTATTTCGGGATCAAGTCCATTCGAGTGGATAGCGCCTCTTTTGAGCCAAATGAGGATTTTGTTTTTGTCGGAACAGGTCAGGCGTTTTTAACACGTGAACAGTGGAACACTTATTTTGGATATCGTCTAGGACTTCGGAAACAGACCTTGGGCTTTGGGGTCGATTGGTTCTTTGCCGTCGGAGCGGTATATCGACAGGTCAACGATGTGGTCTATACGGTCTCAAATGGCTTCCCTGGAGGTAGCCAGGTGGATGTCGAGTTCATTTCCAATTACCATTGGCTACCCCATGTGATGACCGGTTTGGCCATCACTTTTGGGGGATGACGATCCATCCCTGAAATCAGGTATTTTCCACAGATTTAACCTTTTGGGAACCATTCACTCGTTTTTTTACTGATATCTTTAAGAAAACATTGTTGGAGGATGCCTTTCAGTATTCGACATATGGACAAGTTCATGGCGGTGGATCCTTCCCTTCGCAATAGCCTGTTGCGTCAGCTGGAAAAGGACCTTCGTCCTGGAAAGCCACTTAATGTGGATCTGGAGGCCAAGAACTTTGTAGAGGAAACCTTTAGTCAGGTTCAGGAAATTCTCGACGTCATTATCAAGTCCGAACCGGAATCCTTCGTGAATATCCTTTATTTGATTGACGTTCCAGAGGAGCAACTGCATAAGAAGATGCGCTCCGGCGAATATTCAAGCTTCACTCAACTGGTCGCCAAGGCGGTGCTGGAAAGAGAGATGCAAAAGGTGCTATTCAGAAAACTTTATAGCCAGGGAAAATTAGATCCCAAATCCAATTCGTAGGACATAGGGCTGCGAGTAAGGACTATTGTATTGATCGTAGGTCACATTGTATAAGAAGGTGACGAACAAACTTCCACGTCCTAGGCTTTGTCGCAATCCTCCTCCAAGAAATACGTTGTGGTTCCAAACCCGCTCTCCTTCGTACCATTGATCGCCAGTGCTGGGATTGGTGAAATAAGTGAACCTTTCCCAGTTGATCGATTCAAATTCTGCTTGAAGAATGATGGGGTTGAATATCTCGTACCAGGTAAAGATCTGTCCCCCATAATTATTGGTCTCTAATCCTGCTACGCTTCGGTAGGGATAGTTGTTCGAGTATCTGACGTAACTATACATCACTCCTGCTCCAGCCGCCCACTTATCTGTGATCAAATAATACGCTCTTGGGTTGAGGTCGATCACGGTTACGGATCCAAATTGTAGACCCAAATTCCCGCCAAACCGCCATCTGTCAAAATCGGTGGATCGTTTCTTTGAGCCTGGGATATTTGTTTTTTGGCTATTTGGATCTGCGGCGGCCTTTTCCTGTTTTGGGGATTCGGTCTCACCTTCTCCGGTCTCTTCAAATCGGTTGGGTTGTTGAGCCATGGTGGTCAGTCCTGTCATCACCAGGCAAAGGAGGAAAAGTAGGATCGACTTTTTCATAGGAAGAACAATTTGGTCCCAAATATGTAGGTAAAACATCTAAACCTGCAAGGTATTTTACCCAGTGGCGTGCCTTTATTTATAATTTTGCCAAAATTTTTTCACCATCATCATGGATCGATTTTCCTTTTTAGGAAGCGCCCACATCTCGTTTGTCGATGAGCTTTATCAAAAGTACCTCGAAAATCCGGATGCAATAGAACCCAGCTGGCGTGCCTTTTTCCAAGGGTATGATTTCAGCCGTGAACTTTACGAGAACGGAGAGGCCGACTCCATACAAATGGCCGGAGAACAGGTACCTGAGAACGTTCGAAAGGAGTTTCTTGTTTTGGATCTGATCCATGGATATCGAACCCGAGGTCACCTTTTCACTCAGACCAATCCGGTTCGTTCCAGACGGAAATATGAGCCCACACTCGATCTTGAGAACTTTGGATTGAGCGAAGAGGATCTCGACACCGTCTTCCAAGCCGGTTATGAGATCGGGGCCGAACAGCCTCTTCCCCTTCGCGAGATCATTGACCACCTCAAGCGGATGTACTGTCGCTCCATCGGGGTTGAGTTCATGTATATCCGGAAGCCGGAGGTCGTCAACTGGATCAAAAGATGGATCCATCGAAATGATAATCAACCCACATTCAGCATCGATCAGAAGAAGCACATTCTTCACAAGCTGAACGAAGCAGTGGCCTTTGAGAGCTTTCTGAATACCAAATTCGTAGGGCAGAAGCGGTTTTCCATCGAAGGGGCGGAATCACTGATCCCTGCTTTGGAATTTGCCTTGGGTACTGGAGCTAAGAATGGGGTGGAGGAATTTGTCTTTGGAATGGCTCACAGGGGTCGTCTCAATGTTCTGTCCAACATCTTCGGAAAACCTCAAAGCGAGATATTCAGCGAGTTTGAAGGAAAGGAATTCGTAGAGGACGAGTTCGATGGTGATGTCAAGTATCACCTGGGTTATACCTCCACCAAGGAATTGGAGGACGGAAAGAAGGTCAAATTGAACCTCGCGCCGAACCCAAGCCACCTGGAAGCTGTGGATCCGGTGGTGGAAGGGATATCCAGAGCCAAGATCAATAATGACTACAAGGGTGAACGCAGTAAAGTGCTACCCATTCTCATCCACGGTGATGCTGCAGTGGCCGCTCAGGGTGTGGTCTATGAAGTGATTCAAATGGAGACGCTTTCCGGTTATGGTACCGGAGGTACTCTTCATATTGTCATCAATAACCAGGTAGGATTTACCACGAATTACCTGGATGCTCGTTCGAGCATCTATTGTACTGATATTGCCAAGGTGATCCATGCGCCGGTCATGCACGTCAACGGTGACGATGTGGAAGCGGTCTGTCATGCGGTCAATTTTGCGATCGAATATCGCCAACGGTATAATCGGGATATCTTCATTGACCTACTCTGCTACAGGAAGTATGGTCACAATGAGGGAGATGAGCCTAGATTCACTCAGCCTCTTCTATACAAGGCCATCAATAAACATCCGAATCCCCGGGAGATCTATAACAAGAAACTGCTCCAGGAAGGGGTAGTGGGTGAGGATCTCGTCAAAGCTATGGAACGGGAGTTCAAGTCTATGCTGGAGGAGAAGTATGATGAGTCCAAGAAGATCGAGAAGAACCGGATCACTCAGTTCATGCAGGAGGAGTGGAAGGGCTACCGTGTTGGAGAAGAGAGCGACTTTCACGAATCTCCCGATACATCTTATTCGCTCGATGAACTGAAATCCATCACCAAGTCAGTCACCAACCTTCCTGAAGATCTCAAGTTCTTCAACAAGGTCAAAAGGCTGATGCGTGACCGATACAATATGGTCTTTGAGTCGAACAGCCTGGATTGGGGGATGGCAGAGACCCTGGCTTACGGAACCCTGCTTCAAGAGGGGTATAGTGTCAGGATCTCAGGCGAGGATGTCGAACGAGGGACCTTCTCACACCGCCATGCCATTCTGAAAGTGGAGGATAGCGAGGAAAGGTTCATTCCACTAGACCAGATATCTGACAAGAAAGGTCGGTTTGCCATCTACAATTCTCTCCTTTCTGAATATGCTGTTCTCGGCTTCGATTATGGGTATGCTATGGCCAGTCCGGAAACCCTCACGATCTGGGAAGCCCAGTTCGGTGATTTTTCCAATGGCGCTCAGATCATAATCGATCAGTTCCTTTCAGCCGCTGAGGATAAGTGGAAGGTCCAAAATGGTTTGGTTCTCTTGTTGCCCCACGGCTACGAAGGACAAGGCGCCGAGCACAGTAGTGCGCGATTGGAACGCTTCCTTCAGTTGTGTGGTCAGTACAATATGCAGGTGGCCAATGCGACCACCCCGGCCAACTTCTATCATCTGTTGCGCAGACAGATGAATCGCCCATTCAGGAAACCACTGGTCGTTATGACCCCTAAGAGTCTGCTAAGACATCCAAGATGTGTCAGTCAGATCGAGGAGTTGGCCGACGGTCGATTCCATGAGGTGATCGATGATCCCGTCATGAATCCCGAAAAGGTCAAGAAATTGGTCTTCTGTTCAGGGAAGTTCTACTATGACCTTTTGGAAGAAAGAGAACAACGCGGTCTGGACGATGTGGCTCTTGTGAGACTTGAACAACTTTATCCACTTCCCCTCAAGCAGATCCACGAAGTGTTGAGCCGATATCCCAAGGTTGAGAAAAAGATCTGGGCTCAGGAGGAACCTGCCAATATGGGGGCATGGACCTATCTATTATGGCAGTTTCCCGAAAGGCTTGAGCTGGTATCGCCCAAAGCAAGTGCCTCGCCCGCAGCGGGTTCTTCGAAAGCACACATGGCTCGCCATCGTGCTGCTATCAACAATGTTTTTGAATCGTAACTTTGCAACCTGTCTAAATTGACATATTGAAATGATCCTAGAAATGAAAGTGCCCTCCCCGGGCGAATCGATCTCTGAAGTTGAAATTGCCAGCTGGCTGGTAAGTGACGGTGATTACGTCGAGAAAGACCAGGAGATCGCCGAGATCGACTCGGACAAGGCCACTCTTGCCCTTCCCGCCGAAGAAAGCGGTGTGATCAAGTTGATCGCTGAAGAAGGGGATACGGTTCAGGTAGGACAGGTAGTATGCACCATCGATACAGATGCCAAACCATCTTCCAACGGTGAATCCAAAAAGAAAGAGGCATCTAAGGAAAAGGAAGACTCGAAAGAGGAGAAACCCGATCCCATGCCAGCATCCAAGGATCAGCCAAAGGAGGATAAGAAGGAGGAAACAAATAAGACCTACGCTACAGGCACCCCTTCTCCTGCTGCAAAAAAGATCCTGGATGAAAAAGGGGTCGACGCAGGTTCTGTGAAAGGCACAGGGAAAGATGGAAGGATCACAAAGGAGGATGCGGTAAAGGCGCAACCCAGCATGGGTACCTCGGGTTCAGGGAAGCGTTCTTCCTCTCGGAAGAAAATGACCTCTCTCCGTAGAAAACTGTCTGAGCGCCTGGTTTCCGTCAAGAATGAGACCGCTATGTTGACCACCTTTAACGAGGTGGATATGAAACCCATCTTTGACCTAAGGAATGAGTACAAGGAGGAGTTCAAGGAAAAGCATGGTGTGGGCCTTGGGTTCATGTCGTTCTTCACCCTTGCTTGTGTTAAGGCGTTGAAGGAGTTCCCTCAGGTGAATGCCATGATCGATGGTCAGGAGATCGTCACCTATGACTACTATGATATCTCCATCGCCGTTAGCGGTCCCAAAGGACTTATGGTTCCCGTTCTTCGGAATACAGAGAACATGAGTTTTGCAGGGGTGGAGAAAGAGATCAAAAGACTGGCCACCCGGGTTCGTGATCAGGAGATCACCATTGACGAAATGACCGGGGGTACATTCACCATTACCAATGGTGGCGTGTTTGGATCCATGCTTTCCACACCTATCATCAATCCTCCACAATCTGCCATCCTCGGTATGCACAATATCGTTGAGCGCCCCGTTGTGGTTGATGGAGAGATCGTGGTTCGCCCCATCATGTATGTGGCTCTTAGTTATGATCACCGGATCATCGACGGTCGTGAATCGGTCGGTACATTGGTGGCAATCAAGAATGCGCTTGAGAATCCCGTGGAAGAACTCATGGGAGGTGATGCCAAGAAGGCACTCGAATTATAATCCATGATCAAGTGGATCTGAAGGCCGTTCCGGTTCACCGGGACGGCTTTTCTTTTTAACATTGCCGATATGGAATGGATAGATACTCATACACATTTGTACCTCCCTCAATTCGATGAGGACAGGGCGGAAGTGATGAAACGATGTGAGACATCAGGAGTGAACCGACTTCTCCTTCCGAATATCGATACAGATAGTCTGGATCAGGTGGATCAAATGGTGAAGGACTACCCCGGCAGGGCCATTCCTATGATGGGGCTTCATCCCTGTTCAGTAGGGGAGGATGTGGAAGAACAGCTTTCGCGGATCGGGGAGATTTTGTTCAACGATCCTCAGCGATTTGTTGCGGTGGGAGAGATCGGTATCGACCTCTACTGGGACAAGTCAACCTTTGAAAAGCAAGTGTTGGCCTTCAAAAGGCAGATCGAATGGGCAAAGGAGTTGAACAAGCCCATAGTCATTCATGCCAGAGATAGTTTCGACGAGATATTTGCAGTTTTGGATGAGGAAAAGGACCCTCGGCTTTTTGGCGTTTTCCATTGCTTCACCGGCACAGAGGCGCAGGCTTTGAAAGCCATTGACCTGGGTTTCTATTTAGGGATCGGTGGAGTACTGACCTTTAAGAATGGAGGTTTGGATCAAAGCTTGGCCAACATTCCCATTGACCACATGGTGTTAGAGACCGACTCACCCTATCTGGCTCCCGTTCCCTATCGCGGAAAGCGAAATGAATCCTCCTATATTCCAATCATTGGTGAAAAGCTTGCTCAACTGAAAGAAATACCTTTGGATGAGGTGGCCAAGGTGACCACCCGGAACGCTGTCAAACTGTTTTCGTTGTGAAGGACCATTCCAGGATCATGCTGATCTATACCGGAGGCACCATCGGAATGATGATGGATCCTGATACCGGGCTCTTGAAGCCTTTCGAGTTCAATAGTCTCCTTGAACGCATGCCCGAGCTTCGTCAGTTGAATTGCGAGATCGTTACCCGATCATTTGACGAACCAATTGACAGCAGTAACATGACGCCGGATCACTGGCGTGAGCTGGTCGGCATCATTGAGGAGAATTATGAGGCCACTGATGGTTTTGTGATCCTCCATGGTTCGGACACCATGGCCTACACTGCATCCGCCTTGAGCTTCATGCTTGAAGGATTGTCGAAGCCTGTTATCCTGACCGGATCTCAACTTCCTATCGGGGTTCTTCGAACGGATGCCAGGGAGAACCTCATTACCAGTATCGAATTGGCCAATGCCACCGACCGCACAGGTCGACCGAGGATACCCGAGGTCTGTGTGTATTTCGAATACAATCTGTACCGCGGGAATCGGGTCTACAAATACAGTTCCCAGGATTTCGAGGCCTTCAATAGCCCCAACTATCCCTTGTTGGCCACCGCTGGGGTGAATCTGCACGTCTTCGAGGAATTCATACGAGCCGGATCGCCGGGACCTCTTGAGGTTCGCCTGTCCATGTCAGATCGTGTGAGCATTCTGCCGCTTTTCCCGGGAATGCCAATCCGCATGGCCGAAAAGGTTTTTGAAGCCGAGGATGTTGAGGCGATCATCCTCCAGACC
>JAJLJK010000138.1:0-5876 GCA_033844885.1 Bacteroidota bacterium
TCTGGGCGTCATCAACTGGTTCTCGGATGGTCAGACACTGAGTCTGGAAGATGAAGCCACGAATGAATCCTATAGGAAAGCTCTGGATGAGATCAACACCCTTGGGAATCTCGTCGATAAATATCACAAAGGGCTGTCCGCGCAGGATCGGTACTTTATGATGGAGTTCCTCTTGTGGGGCCTGGCAGAATTCTCAAAATTGAATAAGGACCGCTACGAGGCCCATTTCACCTTTGGGGATCTTTTTCAATCCTACCTCAGTAGTACCCTTCAGAATGATGATGAAGAGGACTAAGGTCTGGTTTGGATAACCTTGAATGGAACTTTCAACTCGTTGCCTGCATCGTCTATGATCACTAGTTGATGGTCTCCTGGGATCTCCTGGATACTCATTTTGTGGTCCTGTCGAGTGGTCCCCAGAAAGTGCTCATCCACATACCAATAGATGATCGCGTCATCCACTCGGTGAGCAACCTCAAAGATGGCCTCACTCATCATACCATTGCGATCAAGGGGCAAGGCGATACGCTGAAGATCGCGAGGGTAGATCATCTCCATGGGGGCTTTTTCCGAAAGACATTGTGGACTTAAAGGAGGAAGGGGATCCCTGGGGTGACTCCTCTCATAGAAATGACTCATGGCCGGTGGGAGGTCGAACCAGACCTTCCTTTTGAAATTGCCATCCTTAGGTAAGCAATCGCCATTATAACGCAGCATTTGTGTCTCGTCCACCAAAATGGTTCGATGCCATGGACAGGTGCCCACATTGACGGCCCTCGTTGGCAGAAGCAGCGTATCTCCGGAAGGGCAGTCCTGCCCCATTAGAAATCCACTTTCCCGACAGATCAGCTGTGGAATAAGGTCATTTTGTGGGAGATTAATAGAGGATCTTGTGCCTAAAGACCGGAAAACCTCAAAAAGGACGGGGCCGGCTACCCTTGTTCCGATGAGCCCGGGCCTACCCTCCCCATCTGCATTCCCCACCCAGACAGCGACCACTTTATCCCCATCCGTACCCACTGCCCAGGCATCCCGAAAACCAAAGGACGTGCCGGTCTTCCAGGCGATCCTTCCCGAACCAAAGGATTCCCAAGCTAACATTTCATCGGGCCTTGAAACCTCTTGAAGGTCCTTAAGGACGAGATACTGTGCCCCCGCACCCAAACCATAGGGTTGCAAAGAAGGCTCCGAATCCTTTTCATTTGATGTGAATAGGGTAAGACCATGGAGATCACTGCGATAGTATTTCCCCGATGTTTCAGCAAAATGGCGAGAAACCCTTGTTAATTGTGCATAGGCACCGCCAAGTTCCCAAAGGGTCACCTCTCCCCCACCCAATATGAGACTGAGCCCATAATCATCTGAGGACCGGTCGAGTGTGGTGAAACCCATATTGTGAAGGGTTTTAAGGAATCTATCCACCCCAAAGTCCCGAAGCAAAAGAACCGAAGGAATATTGAGAGATCTGGCAAGAGCTTCACCCGCCGGGATGGCACCTCGGTATTCCTTGTCAAAATTTTCCGGATAGAAACCATTCAAATAAACCGGGATATCCGGTACCAGAGTCCTCGGATTGATCGTTCCCTCATCATACAAGGCCGCATAGAGAAAAGGCTTCAGTATGCTACCACTCGATCGTCTGGCGGAGATCATGTCCACGTGTCCCTCATGTTCATAAAGTCCTGGAGAATTCCCGATATAGGCAGTCACCTCTCCGGACCGAACATCAGCGACCAGCACTCCAATATTGTAGATCCCACTGGCGGATTGATCCCTTGAATGGCGCGAAGCGATGTCGGATACCAGATTTTGGATATCCATATCAATGGTGGTCAAATAGGCCCTTCCGGGTTCTTTTCGGTGCAGGCGTGAGGTCAGATGATAAGCATTCATGGGAAGGTCCACCGGTTTCCCTGGGAGGGGTTCAAGAATGCTTAGGTCTCGTCGGGTCTTGGAGAGGCTCCCACTCTCGGCCATCCTATTCAACAGACGATCCCTCTTTTGTTTGTATGCATTTCCGTTACGACCCGGTAGTATCAATGATGGTGCATTGGGAAGGATGGCCAATGATGCCGCCTCAGCTTCACTTAATAGATGAGGAGGGCGACCAAAATACCGCCACGAAGCAGCTTCCAATCCCACCACGTTTCCCCCGAAAGGGGCATGAGCTGTGTAAAGAGCAAGGATCTCATCCTTTGAGCAAGCCAGCTCCAATCGCAGGGCCATCCATATCTCTTTCCATTTTTCAAATAGATTCCGGTCTGGGTTGGAACGCATTAACCGAATGGTCTGCATGGTCAGGGTACTTCCCCCACTGACGATCCTTCCGCTTCGGAAATTGTCCCTGATGGCTCGAAGAAGTGCCAAAGGATCCACTCCCAGATGATCGAAAAAGCGTTTATCCTCGAATGTGATCAGCGCTTTCGAAAAATGATGAGGAATGGAATCTCCGGGTGGAAAACGCCATTGTTCATCCGACGAAAGACGGGCACCCAACAGTTGTCCCTCTCTGGAGAGGACCACGGTTGCATAGGGTTCCTCAAAAAAGGGGTCAGGCAGGCAATTCCACCACCAAAAGAATAAGCCTACCGCGAAGCCAATTAAAAATGGTCGGTTCAGTCGCGTCCAACGTTTACCCATTGGCCCTTATTCTGTGCTTCTGTTCCGGGTTCATACATCGCCTCTACACGCATTGGTGGTAGATAGAATCGTCCTGCATAGGTAGCGGTGAACCGATACTCGAATACTTGTCTTGATCCATTATTAAGGTCAAAGAACACATCAATATGGTCATCTCTGAAGTCCTCATACGTGATCTGATTAACGGTTGTTCCCACCACTCCTGACATACGGTCATTACGAATTTCCCAACCTGAAGGAATGCGAACTCTCAGGGCCAGATCGTGCAGTGGGAGCGGCTGTTCCCTTTCTACGGTGATCCGCATCCTGACCTCCTGGCCTTGTTTTAGGGAGGATGGATCAATGGGCTTTCCATTGAGATCGAGATGTTCCACTTTGATGGTCAGTCCCTTCGAATAGGCTGATTCCTTCCCTGGTTGAGGCCGAAGGGTTCGGATCACCCTTAGGTTTAGAGGAACGGATGCTTCGTTGTTTGCCTTGATGACAGAACCCTGTTCCGGGGATCTTCCATTTGCGGTCCAAAGCATTCCTTTTCCATCAGAAAGGGGTTTTCCTCCTGCACTCCATGACCCCTGAACATTCGTCAGTTTCTTACCACCGAGATAGGCCTCGGTCGCCAGCATGGCCCAAAGCCCCTCCTGCGTATTGAAGGAGCCAACCTGAGCAAAGCGTTCAGAGGTGGATCGAAGAGACTCATAACTCCCTTCCATATCTCCAAGCAATGCAGCTACGTATCCCATGATCAATTGATCTCTATACAAGGAACCATAGCGATAGTACCTTTCCGGCTTGACCGCTTCTGCCCATCGGGTCTTGAGCTCCCCGGCAACAGAGGATTGGCCCATCTTGGAATAAGCTGCTGCCAGTAACGCAAGAGTGGGGGCGTTGAGACCAGTCTGAAGACGGAGGCGATTCATCGCACCTACTTCGGGACGATCATGAAGAACTAGGGTGTACAACCTGTATGCCTGTCCTGCAGGTGATTCTCCGTATGGTTGATATTGATTGGGCATGGACCACTCCCTTGCCCTTCTTTGCTGATATCCAAGCCATGCATTGACCCTTGATTCAGGATAGGGAACGCCTCCTCGATCAGAAAGGAACATATAATGTCCGGCCATCGAGGTCACCCAACCATCGGGAAAGGTCTGGCCAGGCCATAGACGGAAGCCTCCCTCTGACCCCTGAACGGTCTGAAGGTACCGGTTCATATCCGCCATGCGCTTGCGCATTTCCGGCTGTTCCAGATCGAAGATCCGGGCCGCCACCAACTGGCTCATCATACGAGATAGTCGCTGTTCGGTGCATCCATATGGATATTCGTTCAGATAGCTCAGGATCACGGCTGGACTGAAGAATGGGATGCTACTAAGTTCGGCCTTCCAACTAACCACCTGTTGTCCCTCCTCTTTCAGCGAAAGCGATACCGACTCGCCGGAAGGAATGGAAATATCCTTCACCAGTGTTTGGGTGGGTACGGGATTCCGCACCGGTAGCTTCACCTCGTCAAATGAACTCTGCCCTCCTCCACGAGTGATCACTTTGATCGATGCGACCCCTTCTGTGGAAGGTGACGTTAGATCGAAATCAATGGTATAGGTTCCTTTTTCAGGCGTTTTCAGTTTCTTTTTGATCACATCCGCCTTGATATTCTTTAACTCAAGCTCCACTTCCACCTCTTTCGGAGCATTATCCTCCATGACGAAGACCGTCACCGGAAGGGTGATCCTTTCTCCTAAACCCGCAACACGGGGAAGAGTGGCCAGGGTCATCAGGGGTTGGGTTACAGGAACCGCCTTGTCCGTACTTCCATACCGTCCTTCCCGGCCTGCGATCACCATTACGCGAACCGATCCAACATAATTGGGCATGATGAAAGAATGGGTTCTTTGTTCCCCTTTGTCCAAATGGATAGGTCCGATGAATTGTACAACCGGCTTGAATCTCAGATTATTCTTTGCCTTGGAGGAACTCATATCCTCGTCTCCACCCACTGCTAGAAGTTGATCGATCTTTCCACCAAATGCCCCCATGACCTCATCAAACATGTCCCAGGTCATCACCGTATAGGCCTCCCGTCCATAGAAATGATCCCAAGGTTGAGGGGTCTTGAATCGAGTGAGGTCCAATAATCCCTCATCCACGATGGCCAGGGTGTAGGACATTGGCTTTCCATCCTTCTCACTCACCTCAATGGAATATCGTTCGTTGGGTTTGAACTTCGACGAAGTTTTGATGATGGGGCTCAGCCTGGAATCCTCATTCTCGATCCCGATGGGGATCACGCCATATAAGCGGAGTGGAAGATCATTCAGGGTCTGTTCATAAGGCTGGATCTCCATCACATAGGCATAGAGAGTGGGGGCCATACCAGCTTCGGCCGGGAAGGTAACCTCTGTCATGCCTGCTTTTCCATCCACCCAAAGATGTTTGTATGGTCCACTCCCTTTATCGAGGCAAACCAAAAGTTTACCATTTGTCGTAGTAGGGATCCTGAGGGTGATCTGTTCGCCGACCTTATAAGATTCCTTCTCTGATGCAAAGACCAGTTCCGTGACCGCCTCCTGGCCTTTCCGTCCCGAGCGATCTCGGCCCATGGGCCAATCAAAATACATGAAGGTTCCGGTACTATGACCTGATTCTTCGTCCGTGAAGCGCACGTAATATCGTCCCCAATCATCGGTAGGAACCTTAAATGCGAAGATTCCCATACCATCCGAAAGGGAGAATACCTCTTCTTTGACCGGTGTTGCAAACTCCCGATTCATATAGGCTGCATTCCTTCCATTCTCACTACTCCACCACCAGCGCCAGTCGATCTTGAATACCTCGGCCCTAACTTTTCCGGTCTTGATCCTCTCGCCTTTCCCATTGACCTTGACCACTGGGATACGGTAGGTCTCTCCACTGGTCAGCCAGGGTTGATTCACTTCCGTTTTTGGAGGTTTGAAACCCACCATGGATCTGTAAGGAGCGAGGGCAAGGACCTCTCGGTAAATGCTGAAATCTCCGCCCGGCTCAAAGACCTTGACATTGAATCCAGCTTTTAAAAGCCCCGGAGCATTTTTGAATTCATCGATCTGTAGGGTCAGGCTCTTTTTCCCGTTGGCTTCCAGTTTCCCATCGAAGACCACATCAGACCTCCAGTCGAAACGCTTCCACTCATCATAGAAGATATGATCCGGATAGGATTCAAATCCTCCTCGATCTGAACTCAGATCCATTTCAACGGTAGC
>JAJLJK010000139.1:0-2250 GCA_033844885.1 Bacteroidota bacterium
GCGATCTGTGTGAGCACACCCATCAGGATCAGCAATAACCAATCCCATCCAACAGGAGTCACCCAATAGAAAATGGAGATCACGGCCATTATGGGTGTTGCGATCAGAGGGAAATAGAACACCACGACGACCGGGTCGTCCGAGTTCCGCAACTTACCTATCATATTGTATGCCAGGCCGCTGAAGACCGCCGATGCGATCCCTGCTAAAAAGAGCCATGGAGTGATATTTGGATCAAAGCCCTTGATTAGAGCGATCCCCAGAAATGATACCAGAAAGAACACCCATTGGATAGGTCGCATGGGTTCCTTCAGGATAAAAATGGCAAAGAAAGCTGTGAAGATCGGTGAAAGGTATTGGATGGTGATGGCACTGGCCAGAGGAAGGTCCTGAAGGGTCGTGAAGAACAGACTGAGTGCACTGACACCAAAGATTCCGCGAAGGATGAGGTATTTCCGATTATTGCCGAAAGGTGAGATTCCCTTCCGGTAGATCATGATCAGACTGAGAAAAAGGGAAATGATGGATCGAAAAAGCACCAGTTCGGTCGGTGGGATATGCCCCAAAAATTTCACCACCAGATTCATCACGGCGAAACCAACCACCGATATCAGCATGTACCCAACTCCCAGCCGGGTATCCTGCTCTACCATCATTCAAAGGTGAAGTTGATGAAGATCGCTCGAGTGTAGACCCCCTCCAAACCGGAGACCACTGCGGTTCCATCCTCGACCAATAGGTTGCTTAAACCAAAACTGGCCTTGATCTGAGGTGAGAATTTGAAATATTCGAAATAGAAATCGAGACCGACACCGAATCCATATGTCAGGTCATGGCTCTTCAATTTGAAGAGGCGATCGTCCTCCACTTTTTCCTTACTGGCCAGGTCGATGGAGTTCTTCAACTCGCCCAATACATACCAACGGTAGTTATTGATCCTTTTGGATTGAAATTGGAGTTCGAATGGAAGCTCAATGAAGGAGGACTCGACCTCTCTCATAGCTTCGCCCCGTTCGCCGGTGAATGGATCGTCGATATCAAAGTAAAGGGTCCTGACCGTGCTGCTGAAACCGGGAAGGAAACGCAGGTGGAGATGATCCATCAGTTTGAGATCAGAAACGATATTGATCGTATAACCAGGATTGGTCTCCGTTCGGAATCCATAATATCCGGGCATGGTAGAAAGGTTGCCCTTTGGCTTGACGAGGAGGTCGTAATAATTGATCCCAAGAAAAAACCCAAAGTGGATGATCTTCGAATCATATTTCGGTTGATTCTTAAGCTTCCGCTGACCAAAGATCGGTCCGGCTGCAAAAGAGAGGAGGATGATATAGAGAAGCGTCCTTTTCAACACCACGTAAACGAGACCCGGAGGGCTTTATTTTATTGCTTCGTAGATGTTGGCCACTCCGAGGGTGACCGGAGTAGCTGTCTCTTTGTTGAATCCGACCTGTCTGAGGATCCCGAGAAAACGATCTCCATAAGGGAAAGCTTCAACACTTTCAGGTAGATAGGTGTAGGCCGATGAATCCTTGCTCACGAGTTTACCGATCCCTGGAAGAATGTTCTTGAAATAGAATTTATAGAGTTGTTTGAAAGGGGCCTTTTCCGGCTGTGAGAATTCTAGAACGAAGATGTGTCCGCCCGGCTTTAGGACCCGATGGATCTCTGAAAGGCCTTTCTCCAGATTCTCAAAATTCCGAACCCCAAATGCCACGGTCACCACATCGAACTGATCATCGTCAAAAGGAAGATTTTCGGAATCGCCCAATAATAGTCGAATGGTGTTATCCATGGATCGTTGATGGACCTTCTTTTTCCCCACCTCGAGCATTCCTGCTGAAATGTCCACCCCGATGATCTCCCTTGCTCCGGTCTCATTGAGTGCTATGGCAAGATCAGCAGTTCCGGTGGCCACGTCGAGCACCATTTGTGGTTGAAGCGCACGAACACGTTTGACCACCTTTTTTCTCCAGCCCTTGTCAATGCCAAGGCTCAGGAAATGATTGAGGAAATCATAGTTCGCCGAGATGTTGTCAAACATTTGAGCCACCTGGGCTTTTTTCCCCTGTTCGGAGTCCTTGTATGGTTTTACTTGCGCCATGATCTAGAAAATGCGGGGCAAAGGTAATGGTTTGTACAGGGTTAAGACAATTAACCCACCATAAGGTTCGCTTTGGGGTATTTGTAATTGGAACTCTCCTTTTGTTTCGCCAGGGCGAAAGCCAGAGTGAGGGTACCGATACGCCC
>JAJLJK010000140.1:0-2545 GCA_033844885.1 Bacteroidota bacterium
CCTACCCAGGGCTTTAAAAGCCTTTCGAAGCCCTTCTACCTCCTTGATCGCCTTTTGCCATTCTCCATGGGATCGGATCTTGTCGATAGGTAGTCGTTCTATGTGTAGTACGATCGCCGCCTTTTCCTGTAATCGTTCCTCTCGGCTTTCCCTTAGGGTTTCGTAATAGGCATGACGTTTATCGTGAATGGTCTTTGTCGCCTCGCTGAACCGCTCCCATAGGGGTTCGCGATGTTCCCGATCCACTGGTCCGATCTGTTTCCATTGGCGGTGCAGGGTCTGAAGCTCCTGGAACGTCTCGCTGTCTACCTCCTGCTTCGCCAACTCCTCAGCACGCTCGCAAAGTTTCTCCTTCTCCTCCTGATTCTTTTTGAAATCCAGTTCGCGGAGTTCCTTGCTCAGGTGGAGATAATCATAGAAGTTATCGACATGATGGTGGTAGGTTCTCCAAAGGTCAGCTGATTCGGCTCTGGGTACGGGCCCGGTGTTTCTCCATCGATCCTGAAGATCTCGGAAAAGTTGATAGGCATCCGAAACACTTCCCTCGTGATTCGGAAGGTCCTTGATCTTATTGATGATATCCTGTTTGATCGCCAGGTTGGCGGTCAGGGATTCGTTCAATTCCTTGTAGTAGGCATTCCTTTTGGTCCGATAGGAATCATATAGAGTTTTGAACCGCTCACGTAAGGGTTGAATGAACTCAAAATCGATCTCATTACCGCCCTCCTCAATGAAGGCATGCAACTTGTCCAGTCGCTCATCTTCAAAGTTCTTGAGCAAGGTGGACTTAATGAGTTCAATGTGATCCTTGATCTTGTGGATCGGCTCTGCCTTGATCAGCTTTTCCGCTGCCAGCAACAGATCTGCATTGCCCATACTTTGGTAGTCGGGCATTTCCTGTTCATCGGAAGCATACTCATCATGGTGTTCATCCTCGTCGGATTCCACATGTGGATGGTCATCATCCGGGCCTTCCTCATTCTCGGCAGCAGAGGCATCCACCGTGGTCTTTTCCTCTGCTTCTTCCGGAAGGTCTTCCCGTTGTAGCTTGTCTTCAGCCATAGCTCAGCATTTAGCTCTAGTTACAAAAATAGGCTACCTATAAGATTAATAAAATTCCTACAGTTAACCTATTGTGAAATCAGTTGTCCCACAATTCCCAAGAGGCTTCTGCCTGCAGGATCAACATCTGCAACCCATTGGTAGTAATGGCTCCGTGCTTCTTTCCTTCCTGCAGAAATGCCGTTTCCTCGGGATTGTAGATGAGATCGAAAAGAAAGTGTTCTTCGGTCAGGAAAGAATAGGGGATCTCAGGCTTTTCAGAGAAATTGGGGTATTGTCCGAGTGGTGTGGTGTTGATGATGAGTCGATGCTCTTCCATCACTTGCTTATCGATGACCCCGTAACCGATCTCTCCTGGACCGGGATCTCTGCTTACGCGGATAAAGGGAATATCCAGGCGATCGAGGACATACCATACTGCCTTTGCGGCCCCGCCGGTTCCCAGGACCAATGCTCTCTGAGGGGTCTCGCCGTCAAGGAAACTCATCAGGGATTTCTCAAATCCAACCACATCTGTATTATATCCTACCATCCTCCCGCCGGCAAAATCAATGGTATTGACTGCACCGACCTCACGAGCCACCGGGCTGATCTCATCCAAAAAGGGGATGATATCGGTCTTGTGGGGAATGGTCACGTTCAGCCCCAGCAGATCGGGATATCTTTCCAAAAGTTTAGGAAAATCAGTGATCTGAGGAAGGTCGAAAGGGTCATATCGGCAATCGTTGAGCCCTTCCCTTCTGAACTTACGGGAAAAGTATCCCGGGGAGAAAGAATGGGATAGGGGGTGTCCGATCAATCCGAACTGTTTCATCTATGAAGCGCGTTTTTGTCCCACCTTTTCCAAAACTACAATGGTGAGAATTCCTACAAAAAACAATCCTACCGCCAGCATAAAATCAGCCTCGAATCCCATGTTTTCGTAGGTGGATGGTAAAACACTATCCTGAAGGACTGGAACCACCTCACCACTGGGCTTCGTTACTTCTTCCACCGTTCTTTTCCATGGCCAGATCTTATTCAGTGATCCCAGGAGGAATCCGGAGAGTATGGCCACGGTGAGATCGTGGTAATGCCCGAACATCCATTTCAAGACCCTGGCAAAACTTAACAGGCCGATCACAGCACCTAGAGCGAAAATGGCGATGATCGCCACGTCAAGATCTTTTATGGCGGTCAGGACCGTGGTATATGCACCTAAAAGAAGGAGAATAAAGCTTCCGCTGATTCCGGGAAGGATCATAGCGCAGATCGCGATCATTCCAGACAGAAAGATGAATCCCATGCCATGGTCACCTGTACTCATGGGGAGCACGGTGATCCAATAAGCGAGGATGGCTCCCGCAAAGAATCCGAGGATAGGACCGGTGGTCCAATGTCGGACCTTTCGACCCACAAAGGGAATACTGGCCAGGACCAATCCGAAGAAAAAGGACCAGATGGCCACAGGTTCATGTTCGAGAAGGTAGGTGATCAATCGGGC
>JAJLJK010000141.1:0-1216 GCA_033844885.1 Bacteroidota bacterium
CTGCATGAAATTCTTTATTGACACCGCCAATCTCGATCAGATCCGCGAGGCTCAGGAACTGGGTATCCTTGATGGAGTGACCACCAATCCATCCCTGATGGCAAAGGAGGGGATCTCCGGACAGGATAATGTGATGAAACATTACAAAGCGATCTGTGATATCGTGGATGGTGATGTCAGTGCAGAGGTGATCAGCACCGACCTGAAGGGAATGATCCGTGAGGGTGAGGCCCTGGCCGACATCGATCCCAAGATCGTTGTGAAGGTTCCCATGATCAAAGATGGTGTCAAGGCCCTCAAGTATTTCTCTGACAACGGGATCAAGACCAATTGCACCCTGGTTTTCAGTGCTGGACAAGCGCTATTGGCCGCCAAAGCGGGAGCTACCTATGTCTCTCCTTTCATCGGCCGACTGGATGATATCAGTACGGATGGTCTTGACCTGATCGAGAAGATACGGGTGATCTATGATAACTATGGATATGAGACCAGGATCCTGGCCGCTTCCGTCCGCCATCCCATGCATATCGTTGAGTGTGCCGAGATCGGTGCAGATGTCATGACAGGACCACTGAGTGCCATCATGGCCTTATTGAATCACCCCTTGACTGATATCGGATTGGAGAAATTCCTGGCCGATCACGCCAAGACCAACAAATAAGTTTTTTCATTTTAAAAAGCTCCCCTCGGGGAGCTTTTTTTATTCCCGCTTTTTCTATTGTTCCTAGTGGGTCGTACATTTAAGGAAAACGTCACCACACCATGAGCAATATCATCAAGATCCATCCGGTCAATCCTCAGGAAAAGCACATCGAGACCGCAGTCAAAGTGTTGCGAAATGGGGGGATCATCATCCTTCCCACAGACGGCGTCTATAGCTATGCAGCAGACATCAAACAACCTAAAGGGCTGGAGAAACTGGCGCGGATAAAGGGCAAAAAGGTAGAAGAATCCCATTTCTCATTCCTATTTGATGACCTCAGCCAGGTTTCGGATTATACCATGCAGTTCGACAAGTCCACCTTTAAGGTTCTAAAAAGAGGCCTCCCTGGGCCTTATACCTTTATTCTCAATGCCAATAAGAGCATTCCGAAGATCTTCCAGAGCCGAAAGTCAACCATAGGGATCCGGATGCCCGACAACAAGATCGCTAGAATGATCGTCCGGGAATTGGGAAATCCGATCGCTACCACTTCTGTGACGGACGAAGACTCTG
>JAJLJK010000142.1:0-3992 GCA_033844885.1 Bacteroidota bacterium
TATTCGACCGTAAAGGACATGTGATATGACGGCAGTGGCCCTTGAAGGCTCTGTGGTAAGAAAGATATGGGATCACCCCCTCGGGAAACTCTCGATGGGGGTGATCGTTTTCATCGCCATTGTGGCCATCCTGGGATACCTTATCACCCCCGATCCCACTCCTTACGCAAATTCAATGAACCTTCCGCTTGCCACAAAACCTCCCGGCACCGAGGCGGACCTATTAAAGATCCCCCTTGATGTCGATCATGAGGAGACGGGGTGGCTGACAGGATGGCTGACGGGCTCGCCCAGTTCCTACCGCACTCGTGTTCTGACTCATTGGAAGGTCGAGGGTGACCATTTCTTCGTTCAGGACCCCAAGGGTAAGGTCGTGGAATCCATTCCCCTCGAGAAATGGGGCACCAATATCTCTTCGGATGATTTCCAAGGGCAATTCGTTGAACACCGAACCTACTGGTTGGGCACGGACAAGTATGGTCGAGACCTTCTGAGTCGACTCATCATTGGGGCCCGGATATCCTTCTCTGTGGGTTTCATTGCCGTCGTCATTTCCCTTCTGCTTGGGATCCCGCTCGGTGCCTATGCCGGATATTTTGGGGGTTGGGTCGATTCGCTGATCATGTGGCTGGTCAATGTGGTATGGAGCATTCCTACCTTGTTGATGGTCATCGCCCTCACCCTTGCCCTTGGAAAAGGGTTCTGGCAGGTCTTCATTGCTGTGGGACTGACCATGTGGGTCGAGGTGGCTCGTGTCATCAGAGGACAGGTGATCAGTGAGAAGAACAAGGAATATGTGGAAGCCGGGCAGGTCCTGGGGTTCACCCGTTCTCGGATCATCTGGAAACACATTCTTCCCAATGTCATGGCCCCCCTGATAGTCATATCAGCAGCCAATTTCGCCTCTGCCATTTTGATCGAAAGCGGACTGAGCTTTTTAGGGATCGGGGCCCAGCCCCCCATGCCCTCCTGGGGTGGGATGGTTAAGGATCACTATCCGTATCTGGTGATGGGAAAGGCTTATCTGGCCGTTATTCCCGGCGCATGTATCCTGATTCTGGTCCTGGCCTTCATGACTCTGGGAAATGTGCTCAGGGATGTTTTGGATGTCCGACGTGCCGGCTGATCAGAGCTCTACCAGACCATTTAAGAACTCGACCGCTCTTTCCTTTTCCCGTTCCATGATTTTCTTTCCAGAATAGGTGACCATTTGGACGGTTCCATTCTCATTGCTATAGTAATAGCCAAGATAAGCCACCTGGATTCCCTGATAAGTGCCTTCCATTTGCAGGCAAAGGACCTTGATCCCATTCACCATACGATATTCCTCATGAACGATATGAACATCTGGCGCCACCGACCGCGCATTTTCTAAAGCGATCGACCTCAAGGTTAATAAAGGGATCTCTACGCCTTCAGCGATCATCATCCCGTATATTTCGCCTTTTTTGGACTCAAACTCATATTCCGCATCCTCATTGGTCTTGCCCTTATTGAATGACCATGCCTTTGGATCGATGTGCAGTCCTATGTTGAAACTGGATGACTTGACCAGAAATGAGGCACTCTTTGTCCTTTTGAATTCGGTGGGATTCATAGGGATCTCCACCTCGTTCTCATTCAGTTCGAGGTCCTCGACATACGACCAGGTTCCGTCCTCAAAGAGAAGGACCTCCTGACCCTCATCGGTCAACGCGTGGGTCTGTCCATGAGCGAGTGAAAAGGAAAGGAATGAGAAAAGGAGTAGGGTAGTAGTTTTCATTTTTTGCAATATGAGATATTATTTATTTGCAATTAACCGTAAAACCATAGCTTTTCCTTCGTGAAATGGACCTTCCATTAGATCCACTTCGAGTTCTTCAATGGAAAGGTCCTCGAGTTCATTGAAATCATCCTCTAATTCATCGATTGAATAAAGAAGCTGGAGATCCTGGGGTCCTCCGGAGGTTCGCCCAAGTTGTTCCTTTGAAAATGCTTCAAGGATAATTCGGCCGTCAGGATTCAACAGTTCCACCATGTAGTTGTGGAAAGATGACCTGAGCGGTGAAGGAAGATGGACATAGACCAAGCCGATGGCATCAAAGTGCTCGTTGGTATCAAAATCATCGATCGAGGCGATCCGATAATCGATCTCAACCCCTTTTTCCGCGGCGAGTTGAAGAGCTTTTTTTCGACCCATTTCACTTTGATCGAAACAGGTGACCTTCCATCCCCGGGTTGCAGCGTAGACTGCATTTCGACCTTCTCCCTCGGCGGGAAGGAGCAACTTGCCAGGGCTTAGCTTTTCGAGTTCCTGCCGAAAGAACACATTTGGTTCCACTCCATAGGCATATTCACTCGCCCCATACCGATTGTTCCAAAATTCCTTTCCGGGCATGGGCCTATTCTTTGGTTCGAGTGAAGCGAAGAGCTTTGATGATCCAAGCAGGGACTGGTTTTTTGGGAGGTCGATTCTTGAGATCGAGTTCCCATACTTTCTTGATCAGCGGAAGCTTATGCGCCTCCACGAATTCGATGAGTGTTCCACCGCCGTCCTCAATGTAACTGAAAAGTCCGGCTGAATCGCCCATCTCGAAACTCTTTCCTTCCTGAGCGGTCTGGCTGTCCACAGTGAAAGGATGACCTAAGTCTGCACAGGCCTTGCGAAGCCCATCCATTCCCATCACATCAAAACATAGGTGAATGAAACCCAGATCACCCCAGAATCGACCTTCAAAGATATTCTTGGTTGGGCGACCCAAGGCTTGAACCAATTCGATCTCAGAAGGACCGAACATTCGACCGAATCCTCCGATGCGATCTTCGGAATGGCGAAGTAGCACACGTCGAAAGGAGCCTTGTCCTCCCGGAATGCTAGAGAGATCCTCAAAACTCCCTTCCCGATCGTAAACCGTTACATCGTAACCAAGAATATCTCGATAAACCTTCAGGGTCTCCTCAATGTCGTGAACCCCCAGGATCGCCCCATAGGTCAGTCCTGTAAGCTTGTTCTCCTTGGTTCGAAACCATCCTGTACCCTGGACGATCTGAAATCGATTTCCGAATGGGTCGGTGATGAAGAACATCGGGTTGCCCTGTGGGTCTTCAAGGAGGTCCGTGATATTCAGGTTCTGAGCCTTGTAGGCAGTATGGGTGGCCTTAACATCCACCGCCTTGATCTTGACAATATTGATCCCCAGGTCTCCCAGCTTCACCTCAAAATCAGGTGCCTGAGGTTTTCGCCCCTTGTATTGCCAGATCTCAAAGCCTCCGCCACTCATCAGGTTCACCGCGAGTATAGCCCTTCGTTTTTGGGGTTGGTTCCCGGTATAGGGAAGCATGAACTCCGCAACGGAGTCGTCGTCGAAAAGGATGATATCGGCACCAAATACCTTGCGGTACCATGGGAAGGCCTTCTCTATACTTTCAACGCCGATCCCGATCTGTTGGATCCCGCGAATATGATAATCACTCATGGTCTGTTGATTTCCAGTTTCGTTCTATGTTGGTTTTACCTTGCTCACCAGACGGAAGAAAACAAAGGGAAGCTTACGTCGAAAAGTGACCATCAGGGTTTCCTTTCCGCCGATCACTGCTTCTGGTTTGTTCTTCCGGACAGCCTTCAGGATCTGTTGAGCACATCTTTCAGGAGGCATTCCTGCGGCCAATCCTTCGTCCATCTTTCCGTGTGAAGACCCATCCTTCAGGATAGCGTTCTTTGAGATCTCCGTGGCGATCCTGCCAGGAGCGATGATAGTCACCTTTACTCCGGTGGATGCCAGTTCGGCCCTCAAGGACTCGAAGAAGCCATGAATGGCGTGTTTGGCTGCAGAATAAGCCGACCGCAAGGGAAATCCGAAGATACCGGTGATACTTGAATTGGCGATGATATGGCCTGAGTTTCGCTCCAATAGATGAGGGAGAATGGCCTTGGTCAGGGATACATGACTGAAAAAGTCGATCTCCATGACCTTTCGGTCGATGGAAAGAGGGGTCTCACTTGCCAGGGACCG
>JAJLJK010000143.1:0-4759 GCA_033844885.1 Bacteroidota bacterium
TCTTCAGCTCAGTGGCCCATTGGGTCCCGGAACCACCATCCGAGCCAGTATCACGGACAATAACATCCCTGTACAGGCCGACGGAACGACGCAGAACCTTCGTGAATTCGATCAGGTCTTCATTGAGATCGAAAATGACCCTTTGGGAATACTCCGCGCAGGGGATTATCAGATCCAGGGAACCAATGGCCGATTCCTGCGATTCTCCAAGAGGATCTCAGGTGCAGGCCTAAAGACAGGATTTGAAGGTCTCGGAGGTCGGTTTGATGTGCATGCCAATGGCGCTCTTGCTAGGGGAAAATTTGCAAGGAATATCTTCTTTGGTCGTGAAGGAGACCAGGGTCCCTATAAGTTGCGCGGGAACAATGACGAACTGTTCATCATCCTTATCTCCGGTTCGGAGCGTGTCTATATAGATGGCGTCCTTTTGACACGTGGATTGGAGAACGATTACACAATTGATTACAATACCGGGGAGGTCACCTTCACCCCTCTACGCCCCATTACGCGTGAAAGCAGGATCATCGTGGAATTTCAATATACGGAACAGAACTACCTTAGAACCCTCGTATATGGCGGAGCTGGTTGGCAGGATGATCGGTTCGGTATTTCGTTGGATATCTACAATGAGGCGGATCAACGGTCACAACCTCTTCGTGGAGAATTCAGTCCCGAAGAGCAGCAAGCCCTTGTAAATGCGGGAAATGACCCTCTTCAAGCATTCGTCCCGGGATGGAGTCCGGCCAACTTTGATCCTTCCCTGATCCAATACAGGATCACCGATTCGACCGGAGTGGATACGGTATTTGTGTTCTCCCGAGATAGCACCCAGCAATTATTCAATGTGAGTTTCTCCTACTATGGGCCAAATCAGGGGGATTATGTGATCGATACCCGGCAGGCCATCAATGGCCGAGTCTACCGATTCGTTCCCCGAGTCAATGGAGTGCCCCAAGGGGATTTTCGTCCGGTGCGTAAACTGCCGACACCCAACAGCCTATTGATCACTACCGGAACCTTGACCTTCAGGCCAACGGACCAATGGGAAACCGGTCTGGAGCTGGCCATTAGCAAAAGGGATCAGAATCTATTCGGTGCAGGTGAAACCTATGGAACCGGAGGTCGTCTCTTCTCGAAGGGTAAACACAAATGGGGCGAATGGACCTTGGGTTCCGATATTTCGGCCGAATGGGTCCAAAAGGACTACGAGACAGTGGAACGCCTCCGTCAGGTGGAGTTTGGCCGGGACTGGAACATTCGCAATCTACCCAGGACGGACCAGGTCTATGCAGAGGCAGGCATTACGGCCAGATCGGGAGCAAGTACCTCCCTTGGATTCCGTTCGGAGGCATTGATGCTCGACAGCCTTTATCAGGGTTTCCGTCAGAATCTCGCAGCCGGTTACAAGGATGAACATTGGGTGATACGGGCGAACGCCAGTCTTCTTACGGCCAGGGACACCGCAGGAAATATCCTGTTTGCCCGACAGATCACCGACCTTCGATATTTTATTGGAAGGCCTTACCTGGGAATAAGGTCGACCGGAGAATGGAATCAACTCTCAGCGAACGATCCCCGCCAACGAAGTTATCGGTTCTTTGAAGGGGAGTTCTTCACCGGGTACGGAGATACCGCAGTGAACTATACTGAGATATTCGGCTTTCGCCGAAACGATGACTCTGTCTATTCTGAGGATCTGGAGGGTGCCGCCCTTGCCTGGGGATATGGAGCAAGGGGAAAGGTGCGACGAAGTGACTGGGGAACGCTTGAATACTCAGTGAAATATCGCGAATTCGACCTTGCCAGAGAATCCTATGGTGAGGACCGAAATACCACAACGGGACGTCTCAAATATCAACATAGACTATTAAGGAACGCCTTATCCTTTTCCGTCTTCTACGAGGCCTCATTGAGTAATGAACCAGGCAGGGAGTTCAGATATATCCCAGTCCCAGCGGGAACTGGAACCCATACATGGAAAGATTACAATGGAAATGGCTTACAGGAACTGGAGGAGTTCGAACCGGCTCAATTCCCGGACGAGGCCAGATTTCTTCGAACCTTTGTTCTGACCAATCGCTTTGTTCCTGCGTCATATACCAATATCTCCCCCTCGTTGAATTTCACATTCAGGAACCTGCAGGGAATCCCTAATTGGCTGAATCCGGTGAGTATCCAATCCTTCTACCAAAGGAGTCAGAAGACGCTTTTGACTGGCTCAAACAACCAATTGGATCCTTTTGCTCCTCTTTCTGTGGATTCAAATCTGATCGCCTTTACGGAAAACATTCGCAACACGGTATTTTTCAATCGAGGTGTGCCAACATTCAATGCCGACCTAACGATCCAGCAGACCGCCACAACTAACCTGGCCTCATTGGGGCTGGAAGGGACCAATGTCCGGGAGCACGTTCTCAATTTCAGGGGCCTGGTTTCCGGGGTTTTCCCCCTCGAAATGAAGTCTGTGTATTCCACTCGTGAGAATGAATCATCCACACTTACAAATCGAAATTACTTTCTGGACCGATATGAGCTGACCCCTTCGGTCGGTTATCAGCCAAATACCGAGGTGAAGATCCTGGTCAGGGGAACCTGGCAATCCCAGATCAACCGGGCGGATAGTGGTGAGGAGCTCGATCAGTGGATCGGTGGGATCGAACTTCAATGGAACAACAGTCGGACACTCACCCTATTGGCAAGGGCAGACCTGGTGGAAAACAACTTCACAGGAAACTCGAATTCGCCGGTAGGATATCAGATGTTGGCCGGTCTTCAACCCGGTACCAACGGTGTATGGGAGCTAAATCTTCAGAAGAACGTGAACAACTTCATACGTGTCACCCTCAGTTATCAGGGCAGAGCTTCAGAGACCGCAAATGTCATTCATACAGGTAATGTCCAGATCCGGGCATTCTTCTAAACAAAAAGACCCCGCAAAAAGCGGGGCCTTCCTAATAATCATTTGGTCTATCAGTCAAGGATGAACTTGGCCTCAGCGATCTGATATCCTTCGGTATAGATCTGGACGGTATACTCGCCCTCAGCAAAATCCTCGGACTTGTCGATGAACATGCATACATCCATTGGTTCATTCTCGTACCATACATCCATCTTGGAACTGTAGAGAAGGGGCTGACCATTGAAATCAAAGGTCTTTTCTCCTTCTTCCTGGCTTCCCACCATAACTCGGCCATCAGGGGTTGTCACACGCATATAGAGAGGTTTCTCTCCCTTTTCGGTGATGAGATTCTTGCCAAGAGTGAAGCAGGTCTTAACACGATCGGCACGACGAGCACGTTGCGTCTCACTTTCAGAACCACTACTGCGAACACGGTAGGCACCGGCCTCCATTTTGGTGATCTGAAGGATCTTACCCATCTCAACATCTTTGGACAGCATCTGATTCTGCTGGGTCAGATTCTCGGTCCGAGCCATTTCCTGAGCCAGATTGAGTTCCACTTCTGCTTTTGCAGCTATCAGGGCTGCATTTGCTTTGTTGAGGGAATCCACCTGAGCGATAAGCTTCTTATTGTCACGTTTCAGGCTGTAGACCGAACGCTTGTAGCGATTCAGATCCTTCAGGTCGTCTTCCCTGAGGGTGGATACTGAATCGATCATGTTGTTCAGACGACGTGTCTCGGCTACTATGTAGGCATCCAGGCTATCGTTAGTTGATTCTTTGTCCTCAAGGTTGGCTTTCATTTCCTTGAGATCGAAAAGAAGATTCTCCTTTTCCAATTCAAGATCGGTGACCTGGCCTTTGGAATCGATCATCATATAGGCGATCACTGCCAATGCGATGACCAGAAGGCCAATGACCCATACAAGGCCACGGTTACTGTTCTTCTTTTCAGGTTGCTGAGACTGCGTACTCATAATTCATTAAGTTTTGAGATAAACCAAATTTAACAGGATTTAGCCATTGTTAACGGAATCCACAGTTTTTAAATTGTTCACCCCTGTTATTGACCTTGTCTTTCCTCCACTCTGTGGGGGATGCAGGCGGGTCTTGATCACAGGAGAACAAGGTATCTGTCTTCATTGTCGGGGTGGATTACCCGTAACCCCCTACTTCCACTCCTATCACAATCCTATCTCCCATTCCCTGCTCGGCAGGGTTCAGTTCAGACACGCTACAGCTTACTTGAATTTTGCCAAGGATGGGATCGTCCAAAATATGATGCACTCTCTTAAATATAGGGGAAATCGGAAACTTGGGATCGAATTAGGACGTATGGCTGGTTCAAAATGGAAGCGAGGACCTGCGGTTCTTCAGCCGGACCTGGTACTTGGTGTGCCCATCAGTTCGAAAAAGAAAAGGTCGCGTGGTTATAACCAGGCCGAGATGATCGCAAGAGGGGTCGCGGAGGAACTGCAGGTTCCCTATTCATCCGATGCTCTTGTCCGATCGGGAAACAAGGGCTCGCAAACCAAACTTGGGAGATATGCACGATGGCGTAATGTCTCAGAGGCATTTGTAGGCTTAAGATACCTGGGACCACGGCACATTCTTCTGGTGGATGACACATTTACCACAGGATCCACCATGGAAGCTTGCGGACAGGTTCTTTGGAAACTGGGAATTCGCGATCTATCCATTCTTGCCATTGCCTATGCTAAATAAAAAACCCCGACCGCTTGGTCGGGGTTTGTGATTCTCAATAAGAAAGGATCATCGCTGCAAAGTGATCCGCTCGTGGAGTGTACCCTTCTCGGTTTCGAGTTTTATGATGTACACACCCTGGGCGAGATTCGAAAG
>JAJLJK010000144.1:0-10040 GCA_033844885.1 Bacteroidota bacterium
CTTGTCGGATGGGATCGTCGCCATTCCGACAGAGACGGTCTATGGGCTGGCTGCCAATGCACTTTCTCCATTAGCGGTCGCAAGGATCTTTGAGGCTAAACAACGGCCTTCATTCGACCCCCTTATCGTTCACGTTCCCGACCTCGATTCCGCTTTGGGCCTGGTTAAAGAATTCCCAGAACCAGCCAGAAAATTGGCTCAGGCTTTTTGGCCCGGCCCCTTGACCCTGATCCTGGAAAAGAGCCCTGAGATCCCAGATATAGTTACTTCCGGTCATCCTACGGTGGGCATCCGGGTCCCAGATCATCCCTTGACCCTCGAGCTTCTACGAACCGCAAATATTCCTCTTGCCGCACCATCTGCCAATCCATTTGGTTTTGTCAGCCCTACGTCGGCGGAACATGTCATGGAACAACTTGGAAATGTGGTTCCTTATATTTTGAATGGAGGTCCATGTCAGGTGGGATTGGAATCCACGATCATTCGTTTTGAGGACGATGAGGCTGTGGTCCTTCGACTTGGAGGCGCACCACTTGAAAAGATCGAAAGGATCATGGGTAAGCCGGTAAAGGAGATCCGCACCAGTAGTTCGAAACCAGATGCTCCAGGGATGTTGATCGCACATTACTCACCAGGCATCAAACTTTTAGTGGGCGATGTTCGGGTTTTACTTTCTCAATTCGATCCCGAAAGGACCGGGATCATCTCGTTCAACACCAAGTATGATCAGGTACCGATCGAGAATCAGCAGATCCTGAGCCCCGACGGAGATCTCGAAGAAGCGGCAGCCAATCTATTCGGTGCTCTGCGCTCCTTTTCACATGTAGATGTAATTCTTGCAGAAAGGTTCCCCGACAGTGGATTAGGACTGGCTATCAATGACCGTTTGAAGAGGGCTGCGGCCAGTCGTTGATCAGGATTTTGGTTTGAGGGCTGTCTTTCTCAATTCAAAGTTCTGCCCTAGATATACTTTTCGCACTTGTTCGTCATGGGCCAACTCCTCCGCGGTTCCGGACTTCAGGATCTTCCCCTCGAACATGAGATAGGTCCTGTCAGTGATCGCCAAGGTCTCCTGAACGTTGTGATCCGTTATCAGGATCCCGATATTCTTCTCCTTCAAACGAGCAACAATACTTTGAATGTCCTCCACAGCGATCGGATCAACTCCGGCGAAGGGTTCGTCCAAAAGAATGAATTTGGGATCGGTGGCCAGTGCCCTGGCGATCTCTGTTCGCCGTCGCTCTCCTCCACTTAACAGATCCCCTCGATTGGTTCGGATATGCTGAAGTCCGAACTCATTGAGCAGGGATTCCAAACGCTCTTTTTGCTCAGACCGGGATAGATCGGTCATTTGAAGTACCGCCCGAATATTGTCCTCGACTGATAACTTTCGAAAGACGGATGCCTCCTGTGCAAGGTAACCGATCCCCTTTTGGGCACGTCTGTACATGGGGAAACGGGTTATGTCATCCGAATCAAGGAATACCTTTCCCTCGTTGGGTTTGATCAAGCCCACTACCATGTAGAAACTGGTGGTCTTTCCTGCTCCATTTGGGCCGAGCAGACCAACGATCTCACCTCGATTCACCTCAAAGCTCACCCCCTTGACAACGGTACGGCTTCTGTATTTCTTGACAATGTTCTCTGCTCTAAGCTTCATTCGGCTCTTTTTTGGACCCCTCTTTCTTGTAAGACCATCTGGCAACCTTGATACTCAATTCGTAAAGCAGCATCACCGGCAAGGTAACCAATACCTGGGATGAAACATCCGGTGGGGTGATAATGGCTGCAAGGATAAGGATAACAACGATCGCGTGTCGTCGATATTTCTTCATATCCTCAGGGGTGATGATACCAAGGGATGCGAGGAAATACACCATCACGGGAAGCTCGAACAACAGACCACAAGCAAGGGTCACTGTGGTCACCGTCGATATGAAACTCGTAAGGTCGATCAGGTTGCTTACTTCTGCGCTAATAGTATAAGTACCCAGAAACTGAACCGACAAAGGAACAATGAGGTAATACCCAAAAAGTACACCAAGAGCGAAGAGAATGGAAACCGATGCTCCGGTCCATCTCGATGCCTTGACCTCCGAAGCCCGAAGCCCTGGCTTTAAGAATTTCCAAAATTCGTAGACGACATAAGGGAAAGCCAGTATGAGTCCGGCAATGAGGCTCACCCAAATATGGGTACTGAATTGACCCGCCATTTTCATGTTCATCAGGACGAATGGGGCCTCATCCATACACATCATCCCCTCCCCCAAAAATCGAGTTGAGAGATCGCAAATCATCTTGTAGGTCGGGAAATCCGGACTTCTTGGGTAGAAAATGATCCCGTCAAACAGTAAGGATTTATTGAGAAAGGCGACCACACCTCCGATAGTGATCGCAATGGCCGATCGCACCAGGTGCCAACGCAATTCTTCAAGATGCTGAAGAAAGGTCATTTCCCCCTGAGGGGTTGCATTATCTTTTTTTCTGGCCATGGGAAAAAATCAAGGCTGCAAATTTTCTGAAATTTTTATGGTTATTAAATTTGTAGACCATTTTTTCCTCCTCCATAATCATTCCGACCGACCGAGACCGGCCTTTTTTTGACTATATTACAGATTGCGGAAGACAAGGAAAAACCTGAAGCTTTCAACATGTCCCTATTATCGCAGGATATCTCGCGTTCTCTAAAATCCGTATTCGGATTTGACAAATTCAAAGGCAACCAGGAAGCCATTGTCGAGAACCTTCTTCAAGGAAACAACACATTCGTCATCATGCCCACTGGTGGGGGGAAGTCCCTTTGCTACCAGTTGCCGGCCATGATGCAGGAAGGAACGGCCATCGTCGTCTCGCCCCTCATCGCCCTGATGAAAAATCAGGTGGACACCCTTCGCGGGGTCAGTGAGGAGAATGGGATCGCTCATGTCCTGAATTCATCGCTGACGAAGAAGGAGGTCGTCCAGGTGAAGGCCGATCTGATGAATGGTGTCACCAAGTTACTCTATGTGGCTCCAGAAAGTCTGAATAAAGACGAAAACATTGAATTCCTCCAAAGTATCCCCATATCGTTTTATGCGATTGACGAGGCCCATTGTATCTCGGAATGGGGGCACGATTTCAGACCTGAATACAGGAACCTCCGACAAGCGATCAACAAGATCGGGGATAAGCCGATCATTGCACTGACCGCTACTGCGACTCCCAAGGTTCAAAATGATATTCTAAAGACCCTGCAGATCGAAGATGCAGTGATCTATAAGTCCTCCTTTAACCGTGCGAACCTTTATTACGAGGTAAGACCTAAGGTGAATGTGGATCGGGAGATCATTCGGATCTTGAAAGACAACCCCGGGAAAAGCTCCATCCTTTACTGCCTCAGCAGGAGCAAGGTAGAGGAAATGGCCAAAGCCCTTCAGGTGAATGGGATCAATGCTCTCCCCTATCATGCAGGAATGGATGGGAACACCCGTTCGCGGCATCAGGACGCATTTCTCAATGAGGATACGGATGTGATCGTTGCCACGATCGCCTTCGGTATGGGAATCGATAAACCCGACGTTCGGTATGTCATTCACTACGACATGCCCAAGAGTCTGGAAAGCTACTATCAAGAGACCGGTCGAGCCGGAAGGGATGGTGGCGAAGGGAATTGCATCACCTTCTATAGCTGGAAGGATGTGGAAAAGATGGAGAAGTTCCTGGCCAAAAAACCCGTTGCCGAACAGGAGATCGGAAAACAACTTTTGCAAGAGGCCATGGGGTATGCCGAAACCAGCATGTGCCGACGGAAATTCCTTCTTCATTACTTTGGAGAGTATTATGACGACAGTAATTGCACCGATATGTGTGACAACTGTCGACATCCCAAAAAGAAATTCGATGCGCAGGAACACCTGCTCCTCATGCTCAACATCATTCGGAAGAGCAATGAGCGATTCAAGGCTGAACAGGTCATCAATGCCCTACTCGGAAAGCTCACATCCATCCTCAAGACCCACAAGGCTGATGAAATGGATGAATTCGGTGCCCTGAGTGACAGCAACGAGATCTATATCGGCAACATTCTTCGCCAGGCGGTGGTCCGTGGGTTGATCCAAAAGGATATCGAGAAATATGGGATCCTGAACCTCACTCCGGAAGGTGAGAAATACCTTGCCCAGCCCGAACCCTTCATGGTGGCAGAAGAGATCAACTTTGACCAGATCGAGCTCGATGCAGGTAAACCACAGCCAAAATCTGGTGGTGCTTTGGATGAAAATCTCTACAACACGCTGAAAGAGATCAACAAAAAGGTCGCCAAACAAAAGGATGTGCCTCCTTTTGCGGTCTTCTCCGATATCAGCCTGCAGGAGATGGCCACCAACTATCCATGCACGATCGATGAGTTGAAGAATATCTCTGGTGTTGGGGATGGCAAAGCCAATAAGTTCGGAAAGGCCTTTGTGGAAGCCATCGACAAGCACGTAAAGGACAATGACATTGACCGGCCAATGGACTTTGTGGTCAAGTCAGTCGCCAATAAATCTGCACTAAAGGTCTTCATCATCCAAAGTACGGACCGGAAGATCCCACTCGAAGATATTGCCTCGGCAAAGGGTCTTTCCATGGACAACCTTTTGATGGAGATGGAAATGATCGTGAATTCTGGTACTCGTGTCAATCTGGATTATTATCTGACCGATATCCTGGATGAAGATTCCATCGAGGAGATTTTTGACTATTACATGGAAGAAAGCGAGACCGGAGATATCACGGAGGCTTACCGTGAATTTGACGGAGATTATTCAGAGGAAGAACTCCGATTGGTGAAGCTGAAATTCTTGAGCGAGGTCGCTAATTGAAAATAAAAAACCGGCTAAAAAGCCGGTTTTTTATTAATTCTTGATCACATTGACTTCCATCCCATTCCGGAGTTTCATCACTTCCAGACTGCGGGAATACTGGAGGAGGAACTCAACACATTTGCGGGGCGGATTCACTTCAGATCTCTTTGAAGATTGACGAGGAGTAGAATGCGACATACGCTGATTTTTTGTTGATATTCAAAAAAACGAAAGGCCCGTGCAGGTTATTGCACGGGCCTTTATTTTTTCTATCAGTGGAAAGAGGATGTTCAGATCTGGGTGAGGATCACATTGTGTTGTTCAATGATCTTCCGAAGGTTGATCAGGGCATATCGCATCCTACCCAGAGCCGTATTGATACTCACATCCGTAAGCTCAGCGATCTCCTTAAAGCTCATTCGATTATAGATCCGTAACACCAGTACCTTTCGTTGTTCCTCAGGCAAGTGCTCGATGAGTTTCTTTACGTCACTATGGATCTGGTCAGAGATCAATTGAGCCTCGACATTGAGCTCAGGAGTCTTGACAATATCAAAGATGTCAAACTCGTCGGTGGGATTAATGGTAGGCATTCTCTTCTCGCGCCGGAAATGATCGATAACAAGATTGTGGGCGATCCTCATCACCCAGGGAAGGAACTTCCCCTCCTCATTGTATCGTCCGGCCTTAAGTGTATTGATCACTTTGACAAAGGTGTCCTGGAAGATATCATTGGCGATATCGGAATCCTTGACCTTTGATATGATGTAGGAATAGATCCTTGATTGATGCTTTTCGATCAGCTTCTCCAAGCAGAACTCATCGCCCTGGAGATATCCTTCAATAAGTACCTTGTCTGAGGTTTTAATGTAATCCATATAGCTACCCTTTTAGGTTCAACTTTTGTTGTCTGAACAGAATGTCTTAACAGAGTAGCTTTATGCAATAGGCGTCTTTTCGCTCTTTTGGATTACAGAAATATTGTGTAGAACAGTTCCAAATATAAGTGAATTGGTTTCTAAAAAACAAATTTCAAGCCAAACTGACTTTTGAAATCGCTTTTTCAATGAGTCTTCGAACGGGATTGAGTCAAACCAAGAACCTTTGAATATTCAGAGGGTTAGACACCACAAAAGCCCCTCAGAATTTGGTATTTTTGCCAATCGCTTTCAAAACGACACATGGCATTTAATTCCATAGAACAGCTCGATCCCAGAGAATACATACTGATAAAGGGTGCCAGGGTCCATAACCTGAAGAATATCGATCTGGCCTTACCCCAAAAAAAACTGATCGTCATCACCGGCGTCTCCGGTTCCGGTAAATCCTCTCTGGCATTCGATACCCTTTATGCTGAGGGGCAGCGCCGATATGTGGAAAGCTTGAGTAGCTATGCCCGACAATTCCTCGGCCGCCTCAACAAACCCGAGGTCGAATGGATCAAGGGGATCAGCCCTGCCGTGGCAGTGGAACAAAAGGTCACATCGCGCAATCCGAGGTCGACAGTTGGGACAAGCACCGAGATCTATGACTACATGAAGGTGTTGTATGCCCGGATCGGAAAGACCATTAGTCCGGTCTCCGGCACCGAGGTCAAACGACACCAGGTCGGGGATGTACTTGAAGACCTAATGAAGGAAGAGGAAGGAAGACGATTCTACGTTCTAGCTCCCATATCCAAGCCGGATCGCAAATTGATCGACCAGCTAAAACTCCTCCTGCAACAAGGGTATTCTCGCGTGAAATGGGATGGAGGACATTATTCCATTGAAGACCTGATCGAAAGGAATCCGAAAGAGAAGGCGGATCTTCTGTATATCACTATTGATCGCGGGGTGGTCAAGCCCAATGATGAGGATAATGATGCGAGGCTCGCAGATAGTATTCAAACCGCTTTCTTCGAAGGTCACGGAACCTGTCTGATCGAATTTGCCGATAATGGCGAGCATCATGAATTCAGCAATCGATTCGAGGCAGATGGGATCGTTTTTGAAGAGCCCACCCCTCACCTGTTCTCTTTCAACAATCCGTTTGGGGCCTGTCCGAAATGCGAAGGATTCGGAAGTGTGATAGGGATCGACGAGGATCTGGTGGTTCCCAATCAGAATCTATCGATCTACGAGGATGCAATTGTCGCCTGGAAGGGCGAAAAAATGCAGGAATGGAAGGATCTGCTCATAAAGAATGCTCAAAAGATCGGCTTTCCCATCCATCGCCCCTATTTCGAATTGAAGGAAGAAGAAAGAGATATCCTTTGGAATGGAAAGGGCGGTTACCCGGGATTGAATCAGTTCTTCAAGTACCTGGAATCCAAATCCTATAAGATCCAGTACAGGGTCATGTTATCTCGATATCGGGGAAAGACCAAATGCCCTGTATGCGAAGGAAAACGACTCCGCAAGGAAGCAACCTATGTCAAGGTAGATGGCCGGTCCATTACCGAGCTGGTGGATCTACCCATTGATCGATTGTCCGAATTCTTCAACGATATTCAACTTTCGGATCACGACCAAAAGATCGCCGAAAGGCTCCTCCTCGAGATCAGGAACCGCTTACGATATCTGAAAGAAGTGGGTCTAGGATACCTGACCATGAACCGATTGAGTAACACTTTGTCCGGAGGCGAATCACAAAGGATCAATCTGGCCACGTATCTCGGAAGTTCACTGGTGGGATCCATGTACATTCTCGACGAACCATCCATTGGCCTTCATCCCAGGGACACAAATCGATTGGTCAATGTTGTCCGCTCGCTTCGGGATATTGGGAATACGGTCATTGTGGTCGAACACGATGAGGAGTTCATGCGAGCCGCCGATCTGATCGTCGATATCGGACCCGGGGCGGGATCCCATGGAGGTGAGGTTATCTTTCGAGGAACCCTTGATGAGATCATGGAGGACCATTCTTCACTGACTGGCCAATATCTTGCGGGCACCAAGGAGATCGAAGTTCCGGCCAAGAGAAGACCCGCTAAGAATTTCCTGGAGGTGATCGGCGCTCGTGAGAACAACCTGAAGAACATTTCCGTGAAATTCCCATTGAATGCATTCACGGTGGTCACCGGGGTCTCCGGATCCGGCAAGACATCTCTGATCAAGAAGATCCTCTTTCCGGGTTTGAAGAAATTAAAGACCGGGTATGGAGAAAAACCGGGCAAACACCAGGGAATCATTGGTGCAATTGACAAGGTGTCGGATGTGGAATTCGTTGACCAGAATCCGATCGGTAAGTCATCGCGCAGCAATCCTGTCACATACCTCAAGGCATATGATGAGATCCGTGAGCTTTTTGCTTCCCAGCAATTAAGTAAGATCCATGGATTCAAGCCCAAGCACTTCAGCTTCAATACCGACGGTGGACGTTGTGATGTGTGTAAAGGAGAGGGCACGGTTACCATCGAAATGCAATTCATGGCGGATGTTCACCTGACCTGCGAACAATGTAACGGTAGACGATTCAAGGAGGAAGTTCTCGATGTGAAATTTCAGGGAAAAAGTATCTATGACATCCTGGAACTGACGGTGGACGATGCCATTGGATTTTTTCACGAACATGGCCAGAAGAAGATCGTCGATAAGCTAAAACCCCTTCAGGATGTGGGCTTGGGGTACGTCCATCTCGGTCAACCAAGTTCAACCCTCTCAGGAGGTGAGGCCCAAAGGATCAAGTTGGCCAGTTTCCTGGTCAAGGGGCAAAGTGATCATAGTACCCTGTTCATCTTTGACGAGCCAACTACAGGGCTTCACTTCGAAGACATCAACAAATTATTGTCTTCGTTCAATGCCTTGATCCGCAATGGCCACAGTATCCTTGTGATCGAACACAATCCGGAGGTCATCAAATCTGCAGATTGGATCATCGACCTTGGTCCCGAGGGAGGAGAGGATGGAGGCAACTTGGTCTTTCAGGGCACGCCTGAGGATCTGGTGAAAGCTACTGACTCACACACCGCCCCTTTCATCGCTGAAAAGATCGGGCAAACCCAGAAGGTTTAAATATCCATACGGTGGGCTGAGAAGAAGAGGACCAATTTCTGCCGGTCTGCTTCACTCAATCTTGCACCCGCATGGGTCCAATCATATCCAAATATGGGCATTTCCCCTTCTTTGACCTCCTCAGCGCATTCCTCAAGTTTATGGTCCCGCTTCTTTTGCTCATATTCTGCCCATTTGGAAAAATTGAGGTGTTCCCTACCCTCTTCGACATGGTGAGCCACCACGAATTTTACTGGGGTCACATAACTATACCACGGCCATTCGGTCTGATGTGAATGACAATCATAACAGGCGGTTCTGACCAATCCGGCAATTTCACGGGGTGCACTGACCATGGTAAGGAAGTCCTTCTCGGGAAGGGATTCTGGGTTCTCCCTATCCACGGGCACAAATTGGCTGATGATCAAAAGGATGATCAACCCATAGACCCCTTTCTTTAAGATTCCTTTTCTGCGCTTCGTTTCCATCAGATTTTATTTGATCCGGAAAGTTGGTCAAAAAAAGTAAATTGAGCCAAACCAAATTCTAAATGCTGGACCCGAATCTTTGGGTGGATAGGTATGGAGATTATCTCTACCAATATGCTATGTCCCGTCTGGGAAATTCAGAATTGGCAGAGGATCTTGTTCAAGAGGTCTTTTTGTCCGCACTTAAAGCCATGGCTCATTTCGAGGGCCGATCCAGCGAAAAGACCTGGTTGACCTCGATCCTGAAGAACAAGATCATCGACCATTATCGGAAGGTCACCCTGAAGCCTTCGGACCCCGAGGTCACCGGACGAAGAGAGACCTCCCTGGAAAATTTCTTCTTCAATGGCGAATGGCTGGAGCCTCAGCGACCACGAGAGGCCACCGCGATCTTTGAGAAGGACCTCCGCAACGAAGAATTTCTTAGAACCCTTGGACATTGTTTGGATGGAGTCTCTGAAAGGAATGCCGAAGCATTTCGACTGAAATACCTCGAAGAAATGGACAGTGAAGAAATTTGTAAGTTGTTGAATATCTCTCCGTCCAATTACTGGGTAATGGTTCACAGGGCGAAACTTGAACTCAGAAAATGCCTGGAGACCAACTGGTTAAATGACGAATAAGAGAATCATGCAGCGAGTTTTTCACTACTTCTTCTTCACTTGCCTGTCGGCCACTCAAAAAATTCTTTTAAAAGAAGAAAACCGGATCAGTCGTTGGGATCGTATATTATTGAAAGTGCATACCACACT
>JAJLJK010000145.1:0-5036 GCA_033844885.1 Bacteroidota bacterium
AGAACCGGAGTGAGAACCTCTACTCGTTTGTTCTCCATGAGCTCTTGGGCACGAACGGCGTATTCCTGAATACGAGACTGAAGATCCTGGATCTTCTTTTGCTCGCTTTCACGACGCAATTCGGTCATCATTGCCTCATTCTGACGATATTGAGTGTAAAGACTGTTGAGTTCGGCTTCCATATCGGAAAGGTCCTTTTGGAGGCTTTGTCCAAAGGTCTCGATCTCTTTTTTGGCAGCTTCGGTCTCTGGCATGAGGGACACAAGCTGATCAACCGCGATATGGCCGATCTTTTGTGCTTGGGCTGCGCCACCGATCATCATGATCGCGGCAAAGAATAGGGTTGAAAGTGCTTTTTTCATTTGTTGTTTTTTAACGTCTGTATCCCAGTTTTTCTAGAACCTCATCACTTACGTCATTGTCCGGGTTGGCGTAGAGCATGATCAGTTCGCTTGATTTATCAAATACAAAATCCAGTTTCCGTCGGCGGGCCACCTCCTGCACCGCATTGTAAACCTGATCCTGGATCGGTTTCACGAGTTCTTTGCGCTTCTTGAAGAGTTCTCCATCCGCACCAAAGTACTTCAATTGCAGGTTCCTCGCCTCTTGTTCTTTTCTGGCAATGATCGCTTCCCTCTCTTTTTGCATCTCCTCGGTCAAAAGAACCTTTTCGGCTTGGTAGGCCTGGCGAAGAGCCTCGACTTCTGAGTAGAGGCTGGCGATCTCTCCCTCCCATTTCTTGGAAAGTTGATCAAGCTGCTCCTGCGCCTGGTTATACTCAGGGATCTGACTGAGGATGAAGTCCGAATCGACGTAGGCGAATCGTTGTCCAAATACCGAATTTGCAAAGATCAGGCCAAAGAAAAGAAAGGCTATTTTTTTGATCATGGCCGGGCGAATTTAGGGAAAATTAGAATTGTTGACCAATGATGAAGTGGGTCTGCCATCCGCTGACCCTGATGGATCCGGGAATACGATCGAATCCATACCCGAAGTCCACCCCAAGGAGACCGAACATAGGCATGAAGATCCGAACTCCGGCTCCTGTACTTCTTTTCAGGTCGAATGGATTGTAGGCGGCAAATTGGTTGAAGTTGTTTCCGGCCTCTGCAAATGCAAGGGCAAAGATCTGGGCATTCGGATTCGGTGAGATCAGGTATCGCAATTCAAAGATGTACTTGTTGTACATGGAACCTCCTCCGGGAGGGGTGATCGTTCCATTGGGATATCCTCTAAGACCCACGATCTCCCGACCATCCAATACGAAGTTCTGAAGACCATCCCCTCCAACATAGAAACGTTCAAAGGGAGGCAGCCCGTAATCCTCGTTGTAATAATTCAGGAAACCAAACTCGGCATGAGCCCTGAATACAAGATTCTTGGCGAGTTCACTGAACCAGTCAGCATTGAATTTCCACTTGTAATATTCGATCCACTCATATTTCTGCTGAGGCTCCAATGTGCTGTAGTCTCTTCCATCCAGAAGGGAATGGGGTGGGGTCATCTCCAAGGACAAGGTGAAGATAGAACCTCGAGTGGGGAAGATGGGCATGTCGGTATTGTTCCGACTCAAGTTGATCTTCAGGTTGATATTCTTGGAGGTACCATCGGAATATCCCAGGAAGTCGGTTCCAAAGAAACGAGTGTAATTCACAAGGTTGAAACGGCGGAACTCCAAGCCATAGTAAAGGGTGAAGTAATCATCCGGCCACTTCAGACGCTTCGCGATACCTGCGTTGATCCCCGTGGTATTCAATTCTTCGCGGCTGAGGTTGCCTTTTGGGAGGCCATTGGTCTGGATGTTATGATAGACCGAAACGGTTAGGGACTGGGGCTTGCGTCCGCCCAACCATGGTTCTGTGAAGCTGGCTGAGTAGGATTGGAACCAACGCCCGTTGGTCTGTGCCCTTAGGCTAATGGTTTGGCCGTCTCCTGAAGGGAGCGGGGTCCAGGACTTTCCGTTGAAAATATTTCTTGCAGAGAAATTGTTGAAGTTCAATCCCAACGTTCCAACAATGGTATTACCACCCCAACCACCTTGAAGTTCCAGCTGGCTAGTGGAGCGTTCGACTACCGTATACTCGAGATCCACGGTTCCGGTTTCCGGATCTGGAACTGGGTTCACACCGATCTGTTGCTGGTCAAAATATCCCAACTGCGCCAATTCGCGGATGGATCGCTGGATATCAGAGCGGCTGAAAAGGTCTCCCGGACGAGTGCGGAGTTCACGATAGATCACGTGGTCATTGGTGCGGTCATTCCCGGTCACCTTTACGGTCTTGATCGTTGCCTGTCGACCTTCCCGGATTCGGATCTCGATGTCGATTGAGTCATTCTCGACCAAGACCTCCACCGGAACCAGATTACTGAAGAGGTATCCGTTATTGAGGTAAAGGGAGGCAATGTCATTTCCCTTTGGATCGAAATTCACCCTTTCCTGAAGATAGGCCGCATCATAGACATCTCCACGGTTGATATTGAGGATCCTACGCAATACATCGGTGGAGTATTTGGAATTCCCGAGAAAGGTGATGTCCCGGAAATAGAACTTATTCCCTTCTTCGATCTCCACGAAGATCCCGATGCGATCGTCGCTCATCCGGTAGACCGAATCTTCAATGATCCGAGCATCCCGAAATCCTTCGCGATTGTATTTCTTGATAAGGAGTCGCTTGTCTTCCTCGTATTGTTCCTTTAGGAGTTTGGAGGATCGAAAGACATTGTACCAAACGTGTTTCTTGGTCTCCTTCAAAGATTTGAGCAAGGTCTTGTCCGATAGATTCTCATTGCCCTTGAAAACGATCTCCCCGATCTTGATCCTAGGCCCCGGATCAATCTCAAACCCAAGGATAACTGCATTGTTATAGGCACTATCCACGATCTGCTTAATCTCGACCTTTGCGTCAAAATGACCTTTTTCGATGTAGAAGTCCCGGATCCGGTTTCTACTGGTGACGATGAGGTTCTCGGTAACGATGGTTCCTCGTTGTAGATTCAGATCCTCTCGCAGGTCATTTTTTTGACTCTTTTTGATACCTGTGAAGTAGAACTTGGAAAGTTTGGGTAACTCCTGAAGGTAGATCTCAAGGAATATGATATCCCCTTGTTGTTGGGTCACATAAATACGAATGTCTTCAAAGAGGCCCTGTTTCCAGAGGTTTTGAATGGCGTCACTTATCTTTTCTCCTGGAATGGTAACCTTGTCTCCTACGGATAATCCGGAAAGGAGAAGAATGACATTTTTGTCGAGGTCCTCTGTTCCACCGATCTCCACACCACCGATCTCATATTCGATACCAGGGATCAATTCGATGTCTCCGCCCGTGGTGATCTGAGCGGCGAGGGGAAAAGATAGGAAGGAGATGATTGAGAGGAATATCGCGAGACGCTTCATTCAGCTTTACTGCTTTTTAACTGTTCACTGGTCTTTCCGAACCTCCGCTCGCGATTTTGAAAACTCGTGATCGCCTTGTAGAGGTCCTCCTTTTTGAAATCCGGCCAGAGGGTATCGCTGAAATACAACTCGGCATAGGCAAGCTGCCAAAGGAGGTAATTACTGATCCTGTACTCCCCACTGGTTCTTATCAGCAGGTCAGGGTCAGGCATGTTCTTGGTGTATAGATAGTTGGCTATGGTCTTTTCGGTGATCTCCTCAGGAGCGAGTTTCCCATCACGAACATCTTCTGCGATCTCTCTGACCGCGTGGGTGATCTCGGATTTCGAACTGTAGCTGAGGGCAAGGGTAAGCGTCATGTGGTCATTGTGCGCGGTGGCATCCATGACCTCTGTCAACTCGCGAAAGCAATCTCGAGGAAGCTGTTCGAGACTCCCGATGGCATTCAGACGTATACGATTCTTATTCAGCGTCTTGGTCTCGGTCTTCAAGGTAGAGACCAACAAACGCATTAGGGCGTCAACTTCCCGTTTGGGGCGCATCCAATTTTCGGTACTGAAGGCATATACGGTGAGGTAGGGAATATGGAGTTCAGCGGTGGCTGTGCTCAATTCGCGAAGCGCATTCACCCCATTCTCGTGGCCCTTGATCCTGGAAAGGAATCCCTGTTTTTTGGCCCAGCGACCATTGCCATCCATGATGACCGCAATATGCTGTGGCATCCGGGATGGGTCAAGGTCGTATGTCTTGATTATGTCCTCCATTACCAAAATCTCGTGCATCGTTCACGCTGGGGCGTAAGGGTCACGAATATCGTTATCCCGGTGTAAATGTACCAATCATTATTCTGGGCATTACCTCTTGGTTGCCCGGTTTTTTCACTTTGATCAAAAGATCGGTCACTTAGGATGGCGGAAAGTTCCCCATTTTCTGCGGCCAGGACGGATCGATCCGCATATACGGTGCTCACATCATCCAAGTAATCAGTGCTGGTCGTCCTGAATCCGGTCTCCAGTGTCATGGAGACATTTCGAGCCAGACTGAGTCGATATCCCATTCCAAAGATGAAGGCCAATCCACTGCGACTGTACTTTCCTTCCGGGTTCACAGAGGTTCCTTGGCCTTCGGTTCCCAGAGGTTGAAGTTTAATCCATTCACCCTCGTATTCGGTCTCCGGATCAAAGCTAAAAACGCCTACTCCTCCAAAGATATAGGGTGTTTGCCAGAATTCATCACTTCCGGTCACATATGGAAAGAAGTTGAACTCACCGACCAGAGAGGCCTCGATGATCCTTGACCGAAAGGACAGATTGCGCTCCTTCCTCCAGGCCCATGAGGAAGTAGCATCATCATTCTCAACCCTTCCGTAGCTGAAATTGCCTCGAAGGGCATAATGGCCATCGAATTGAAACCGATAGGACCCGCCGACCACGAAATTCCTGGGTAGATGGAAGGCGTAATTCCCCACATCACCAATGAAATTGGTGCCCCCACCGAATATCCCGATCTCATGCATCTGGGCATGGCCGGGAACCGACAGAAGGATCGTCATCAGACCAAAAAGGAATATGCGAGATACCGTTCTCAAGAACTTGGTTTTTAGGGGGCGCAAATATAGGGATATGGATGAGAAACCCTGATG
>JAJLJK010000146.1:0-12405 GCA_033844885.1 Bacteroidota bacterium
GGCACAGATCATTCCTGCTGCAATGGCCACCCATGAATACATTCCGCTTTTGAAGGGCCGTTCGGTAGGGTTTGTTGGCAATCATACCTCTTTGATCGGAGAAACCCATCTCGTGGATCATTTGATCGCGGAAGGGGTCAGGGTCCGTAAGGTCTTCTCACCTGAACACGGTTTCCGAGGAAATGCGGCCGCAGGAGAGAAGGTGGAGAATGGGATCGATCCCAGGACAGGTTTACCCGTAGTTTCGCTTTATGGATCCCATAAGAAGCCAACACCAGAAGATCTCGAAGGTATCGATCTGATCCTGTTTGACATTCAGGATGTTGGAGTTCGATTCTATACCTATATCAGTACCCTCACCCTGGTCATGGAAGCCGCTGCAGAGAATGGAATTCCCGTGGTCGTCCTCGACCGACCCAATCCACTGGGTTGGTATATCGATGGTCCGGTCCTGGATCCCGTCTTTTCGAGTTTCGTTGGGATGCATCCTGTTCCGGTCGTTTATGGAATGACCATTGGTGAATATGCAAGAATGGTCAATGGCGAACGATGGTTAAAGGATGGGGTTCAATGCGACCTGAAGGTCATCCCCTGCAAAGGGTACACCCACGCCAGCCGATATGAACTCCCGGTTCCCCCATCGCCTAATCTTCCGAATTCAATGGCCATCACCCTTTATCCCTCATTGTGTTTTTTTGAGGGAACGCCGGTGAGTATCGGGCGTGGAACAGAAATGCCCTTTCAGGTGATCGGTGCTCCATGGTTGCCGGTAAACGATTTTTCATTCACGCCTAAACCAACTGATGCAGCTCCACATCCAAAATTGGAAGGAGTGGAATGTCGCGCAGTGGACCTTCGAAACTTTGCCAAGTATTTTTTGGCAGATTACCATCAACTTTATCTCTATTGGTTGGTGGATGCCTATGCAGCATCCCCAGACAAGTCAGGATTCTTCACCTCATTCTTCGACAAACTTGCCGGGACGGATGAGCTTCGAAAAATGATTCAAGCGGGTTATTCTGTAGAGGATATCCGCTCGACATGGGAGGATGATATCCGTACCTTTAAGGAAATGAGAGCCAAGTATCTTATCTATCCTGAAAATTAAAGATCATGAAACCCTTTACGAACATTGTCATCGCCGTCGACCTTTCTCCGGTAACGGATGTTCTCATCGATTATGCACAGGGAATACTCTCTCCCGGTGGGAAACTCTGGGTGGTCCATGTGGCTGCTCCGGAGCCTGATTTTGTTGGATATGGTGTAGGACCTCAGTACATACGAGAGGGGAGGGCAGAGCAACTGAAAGAGGAGCATGAGCGCCTATCGGAGATCAAAGAACAGGTGCTGGCAAAGGGTCTGAATTGCGAGTCCCTGCTTATTCAGGGGCCTACAGTCCAAACCCTGGTGGATGAGGCGCAGAAACTTAAAGCGGACCTGATCCTGGTGGCCAAGCACAGTCGTGGGTTCATTGAAAAGCTGATCCTGGGGTCCACGACCAAGAATCTGGTGGAATCCACCAAGACCCCTGTTCTGGTGATCCCCTCGTTCAGCGAAGATTAAAATTCAAAGATCAGCCCTATGGTAGGTAGGGTGGTACCCGTTTGATTCGGAAGCGAAGTCAGGAGGTACTGCGAAGGATCATTTGGATCCACAATAGGGTCTCCATTTGAATCGCGTTGTACATCCAGAAACGGTTGCCCGGCTACTTCATCCCCCAATAGGTTCTGGATATCGATATATACATCGAGAGAGAATCGCTCAAAGAACCATTTCTTGTCCACCCTAATGTTCACACGATTGAAACTCTCCAATCGCTGTGAGTTGAGACGATCGTAATCAGGGATCCCAAAACCAATATTATCCCAATTCTGAATATTGGCGGTGGCCACCACATCATAAGGAGTATAGGGAGCGCCACCAAGGAACTGATATTGGATCCCGACCTCCCAATTCTTGCCGAATTTCTTTCCACCTGTAATGCTGGCAAAGAACCGATTATCCCAGCTGCTTGGAATATACTCGCCGTTCTTATCGGTGAACTCACTTCGAACATAAGTGAAGGCTGCCACACCAAAGAATCCTTTGTAGAGCTTTTGTTGGTAGGATAACTCGACCCCATAGGCCCGACCTTTACCGGTACTCTCAGCAGGAGCATTTCCGATCACTCCAAAATCACCTCCGAGATTGGCCAGGTTAATGGAATCGTTCAAAAGGAATGGGTAATTCTGATAATCCTTATAGAACCCCTCTAGCGACAGTCGACCACTGAAGGGGAAGATATACGCAAATCCTGCCACATATTGGGTGTTTTGAATATATCCCACCTCGGTATTCACCAATTCTCCGGTCACCTGGTCTCTGAAACCTAAGGTCGTGTAGGGAGGAAGCTGGTAATAGATTCCCCAGTTGGCATTGAAGGACAATTCATCTGAGAAATTGAAACTGAAAGCTACCCTCGGTGAAAATTGATTCAGCAGGTTCGAGGTGGTTGGCGAAAAATCCATGGCATCGGCCCGAAGTCCCAGTGAAAGATCGATCCGGTTATCCATGAAGCTGCGGCTGGCCTGACCGAACAATGCCCATTTATAGACCATGAGGTCAGAAGAGTAATTCAGAACGAATCCATTGGCGAATCGCTTGTCATCGGTCAGGGTGTTGTATTTGGCCTGTTCAAATCCTCCGCCGAAGTTGATACGGATGCCGCCCCATTTCCTATGGTGTTCCAAACGCAGTTTATTTTCGATCTCTTGAGAGGTATAGTCCAGCAGTTGTTCCTGATTCTCATCGTTGTTCTGGTACTTAAAGGCTGAGTTGTTCAGCATGAACCGGCTTAGCACCACATCGGTGTAACTCTCTGCCGCAAACCAGGTGTACTTGGCACCGATACTGTAATTCCATTGCTCATTGACCGGAAGGTAATTCAGGATATATCGTTGCTCAGGCGTTTCATTGGCAGCCGTGTTCAATTCGAAATTATCGATGGCTCCCAATCCCAGAACGGTGAGTTGGTGATGTTTGTTAAAAACGGTCTTGGTCTTGAATTGGAAGTCATTGTAGGTGGGCAGGAAAGGAAGGTCAAGGGCACTGAAGAGGAACTGAAGGTAACTTCTTCTGGCCGATGCGAGGAAGGTGGTCTTCTTTCCTAATGGCCCTTCAAGGGTCAATCCCACATCACTGGCACCTATCTGAAAGATCCCTCCAATTTTATCACTTCGACCGTCCTTGAGCTTGATCTCCATCAATGAGCTTAATGTATTGCCACGGTTGGATGGAAAGGCCCCTGTATAGAAATCCACTTCGCGGATAAAATTCACGTTGATCATTCCCACTGGGCCTCCGGATGAACCCTGGGTGGCAAAGTGGTTGATGGCAGGGATCTCGATGCCATCGAGATAGAATTTATTCTCGTTGGGCCCACCACCACGAACGATGATATCATTCCTAAAGGCCACGCCCGTAGCCACTCCTGGAAGCGATTGGATCACCCGGCTGATATCCTGGTTACCTCCCGGGTTCCTTTGAATCTCATTGATACCGATCACATTGACCGACACCGGACTTTCGGCCTTCTTTTCGAATTGATCAGCTGCTGTGACCGTCACCTCATTCAATTCCTGCGTCTGTTGCTCCATGGCAAAATCGACCTGTGCGGGCTTGGAGGGGCGGATCTGGATCTCATAGATGGTTGAGGTTCTATATCCCAGTAGTTGGCAGGTGATATTGTATAGACCTGCCGGAACGCCGTCGATGACATAGTTCCCATCCAGATCCGTGGTACCGGAATATTGTGTCCCATCGACCACCACAACCGCGAACGGCAGCGGTTCATTGTTCAGGGCATCATAGACCCGACCCTTCAAAGTTCCGTTTTGTGCCAACCCTAAGACAGGGGCGATCGTAAAGAGAAATAATAGATAGGTAAGGGGTTTCATTCTTTTGTGGGATAACTCCTAAATTTGCGAAAGTACTCTTAATCGTCAGAAATTGATAACTCTATCCATCCTGAAGGATCTCCTCTCTCTTTTGGAGGAGTACCAGGAAAATAAACCATCCAAACCCTCATCTCAGGACTTTGTTCAGTGGGTCTTTACAAAATTGACCTATGAGTCAAATAGTGAAAATCCAACCAGTTCGGTAGTTACCGATTCCATGGAAGGAGAGCTGGACAAAGATGTGTTTTTCAGCTTTCTCCTCTTTAGGGTGTACAAGCATGTGAGTCGCTATTCCAGACGGGTGCTTGCCGAAGAGGGAATACGGGCCCTTGACGAATACTCCATGCTTTCGACGATCGTTCTGTCCAACACCAAGCTTACCAAGACAGAGGTCATCAAGGCCAATCTTGTGGAGATTCCAGCCGGAATGGAGATCATCAATCGTTTGGAGAAAAAAGGTTGGATTTCTTTGGTGATGGGGGATAAGGATAAACGGAGTAAAATGGTGACCCCGACCCTGGAGGGAAGAACGGTCATCCAACGGTGTAATGCAAAGATGGATCCTGTTGCACAATTGATGAGGTCGGGTCTGGATCGGGCAGAGGTTCAGTTGATGAGCCGGATATTGACAAAGGTGGATGGGATCCAAACAGAATATTATGATCGGCTGGATTCCAGTGAGCCGTCGGAGATCCTGCAGAAACGATCTGAAAGGAACAAGAAATAAAAAAAGCCTCCGATTGGAGGCTTTTCTTTTATGGATTCAATGGGATCACCATTTTGCCATTTCGGTCTCGATCATGCTCTTATAGGGAAAGGGATTTCCACTTTCTTCTGAAGCCTTTTCTCCTACTTTGATCGCGTTCTTTGCTGCCTTCTTCGCATCCTTGTCCATACCGACCGAGTGAAGGATCTCCGCGTACAGCCAATTAGAATACCAGTTGGAATCATCGATCTTGATGGACTTCTCCATCATGGCCAATGCCTTATCATTCATTCCATTATTGAAGTAATAATTGGCGGCATTTCGGTAAACGCGGGCATTCTCTCCATCCTCAGCGATAGCTTTTTGAATATTGGATTCAGCGACCGCTGCAGTGTTGACGGTAAATGGAACAGCCACACGGACATTGTCCCAGGCGAAGATAAGGTGTGCTCCTTCTGAAGACACGTTGTCGACCTCGATCATCATATTCTGCACCTTGTTGGCTGAGGTCATAGGCTTGGCATCTACCCGAAGGGCGTCTTTGGCCTCGTCATATCCATTGGTTCCCCAAAGTTCTGTTTCCTTGTTGAAGATCAGGGTCCAGTTGTCCTTTCCAGGGATGGTGAACAGGGAGTAAGTTCCTGCAGGAAGGGTCTTTCCATCGATCATAACATCGGTGCTGAAAGTAACCGCAGTGGCTTTATTGGCACCGGTTCTCCACAATTGATCGTAGGGCACCAGCTCTCCAAAGATAACGCGGTCCTTTACACCGGGACGGCTGAAGTTGATGGTCACATCGGTCAGGCCAACCCGTTGCATAACGGTGGCACTTGGACTGGGTTGAGGAAGTTCCTGAGCAAAGGTGCTCAAAGACATGCCAAAGATGAGGCATGCAGAAAGAAAAACTCTTTTCATTGAATTTCGGTTTGGTAATGAATTAGGATTCCCAACAAATCTAACCATTAATTGTTGGGGGCCGAACCGAATTATTTGAGGGTATCGCGAAGAACCGCCATTTTCACTGCGGCAACCGCGGCCTCAGTGCCCTTATTCCCATGTTTACCTCCACTTCGGTCCAGGGCCTGTTGAAGATTGTTGTCGGTCAGAACACAAAAGATCACGGGACGATCATGGGTGACATTCAAATGGGAGATTCCCTGGGTCAATCCCTGGCAAACGAAATCGAAATGACGGGTCTCACCCTGGATCACCGACCCGATCGCGATCACCGCATCCACATTGGTTGTGTCTAACAATGCCTTACAGGCAAAGGGTAGCTCAAATGAGCCGGGAACATTCACTCGTCGGATCTGGGATTCGGGAACACCGACCTCCAGAAGGGTCTCAAAGGCCCCCCTGAAAAGGCCTTCAGTGACCTGTTCGTTCCATTCAGAAACAACAATGCCGAAGCGCAGGTGATCTGCTTTCGGCATTTGTTGAATATCGTATTCAGATAGATTCTTATTGGCAGTCGCCATTATTCATGGTTTTCGATCTCCGCCTCAGCATAGGCGATCCACTTGTCAACATCAATGGCTTCGCGAGAGTCGGGATATTTTTCCTTGAGGGTCTTCAGGTATCCAAGCATGGCCTTGTGATTGCCGATCAGGTCCGCCGTATTGGCCGCACGCTGAAGGTAGATCGGATTCACGAATTCGTTCTCGTTGATCTGAGTGGCCTTTTCGTAATACTCGAGTGCCTCTTCCGGTTGGTTGATCTCGAGGAAAGCATCTCCAATGGCTCCTTTGGCGATCACAGAAAGGATCTGATCATCGGAGTCAAATTGGTCAAGATAGCTGATAGCATTTTCGAAATCCCCGAGATGCAGGTAACTGATCCCTGCATAATAATTAGCGAGGTTTCCGCTCTTGGTATTTGAATATTCGTCAGCAATATCGATGAATCCAAGGTACTGACCATCCCCGTTAAGGGCCAGTTTGAGTGAATCCTGTTCGAAGTATTTCTGAGCCATGAAGATCTCATTGGCGGCTTCTTGCTCCGCAGGCTCCAGAATGTATTTCTGGTAACCCCAGATACCTGCTGCAATGACGAGGATCGCTCCGATGACTCCTCCGAGAAGGTTGCGATTCTCCTCGATCCACAATTCGGTCTTCGAAAGTGAACTCTCAACAGTTTCAAGTACGTTTTCGGTCTGGTCTTTCTTGGCCATCGTTCCGTTTTTGATATCGCGCAAAAATAGATTTTTTTTCAGACCCTCCAAGTCCGTTAATTGAGGTCATTCTCCTAATTTTACCCCTACTTATGAGTGATCTTTTCCTCCGTTCCCTCCATCTCGTCAATTTTAAGAATTACCCGGAAGCCTCACTGGACCTGTCCGACAAGATCAATGTGTTCGTAGGTCCGAATGGTGCGGGGAAGACGAATCTTCTGGATGCTGTCTATTATCTCTCCATGACAAAAAGCTATTTCAATAGCATTGATGTTCAGAATATCCGCTATGATGAGGGTTTTTATTTGATCGAGGGAGAATATCAAAGGGGCGAAGAGAAGGAGAGAATCCACCTGGGCCTCAAGAAGGGCCATAAAAAGGTTCTCAAGCGAAACAAAAAAGAATATGAGCGACTCTCCGAACATATAGGAAGATATCCTTTGGTGATGATCTCCCCATATGACCGGGATCTGATCATGGAGGGAAGTGAGATACGTCGTCGATTCATGGATGGGGTGATCTCTCAAAGTGACCGGCTCTATCTGGATGACCTGCTTCAATACAACAAGGCCTTGGCCCAGCGAAATGCCTTGTTGAAATACTTTGCCGCTAACCGGACCTTTGATCCCACCCAACTCGAGATCTATGATGAGGTCCTTTGTGAACGCGGGGATCGGATCCATGAAGCAAGGCGAAAGTTCATGCAGGAAATGGAGCCCATCCTTCTTTCGTATTATGCGAAGATCGCCGGAGATGAGGAGCCTTTGAGTATCCGATATCGCTCAACCGTAGAGGGGTCTTCGATGCGAAATGTCCTACGGGAGAATCTCGAAAAGGATCGGGTCCTTCAATTCACGGGCCAGGGGATCCACAAGGATGACCTGAAATTTCTCCTTTTTGATCATCCCTTGAAAAAGACGGGATCCCAGGGACAACAAAAATCCTTCCTCATTGCCTTGAAATTGGCTCAGTTCGATTTCATGAAGTCCCAGACAGGGACCAAGCCGCTCTTGTTATTGGATGATATTTTCGACAAATTGGATGAGCATCGGGTTCGCGCTCTGGTCGAGCTGGTCAATGAACATCACTTCGGACAGATCTTTATCTCTGATACACATCCCGAAAGGACCGCAGCATTGACCCGTCAGATCAATGAGGAAACAAGGATATTCGATGTACAGAAAGGAGGGACGGTACGTGAAGCGATCTAATCAACAGAATTTAGGAGAAGCGATTCGCGAATTCCTAAAGCGGTACGGACTGGAGGATCGGTTGATTCATCAGGAGATCTATACGAATTGGGACAAGGTCTTAGGTCCTACCGTAGCGAGGAGAACTACCTCACTTAGAATAAAGGGAGATCGTCTATATGTCCAGTTGAATTCGTCCGTCCTGCGCCATGAATTGTCCATGGAAAAGGAGACGATTATCAATCGGCTGAATGAGTCCGTCAACCGGAAGGTCATTCGCGAGATCATTCTTATGTAAAAAGAAGATCCCGGACCTTTCGGACCGGGACCCAAAATCATGGCAGACTTAACTGCTTAGTATTGTTCGCGAACGGGGAAGAAGAAAGAACCCTCAACTAGAGCGTTCTCGTCCGAATCGGAACCGTGAATGGCATTCGCTGAGATGTCCTTCGCATAGAGTTTGCGGATGGTTCCTTCGGCAGCTTCAGCAGGATTGGTGGCACCGATGAGAGTGCGGAAATCCGACACTGCGTTGTCCTTTTCCAGGATGGCTGCTACAATAGGTCCTGAACTCATGTATTCAACAAGCTCACCGAAGAAGGGACGCTCCTTGTGAACGGCGTAAAAAGCCTCTGCGTCTTTACGGCTAAGTTGGGTCATTTTCATGGAGACGATGCGAAATCCTGCTCCGTTGATCTTCTCAAGTATCGCTCCGATATGCCCGTTCTCAACTGCATCGGGCTTGATCATGGTGAAGGTCTTGTTTGCGGCCATTTCTATGGTTCTTAGAATTTTGGCGCGAAAATAGAAAAGGTGGAACTCACCCCCAAGGTTTTTGACAGGTTTCTCCGCCCGCTTTCGTTACGTATCTTTGACGATTCATTTCAAGAAGGCAAAAAAATGGAAGTTGCTACCCTAAAAAAAGTGATGAGACTGGGAGGCCCTGTCGTCATCACGAATCACCAGAACCCCGACGGGGATGCCATGGGTGCAGCACTGGGCCTTCATCGGGTCCTCACCCGTGTTGGATTCGACTCTAAGGTGGTGGTTCCGAATGCCTATCCGGATTTTTTGCATTGGATGACCGGACACAAGGAAGTGGTCAATTGCGAAGCCCATCCAAGAGTGGCCAAGCGACTTTTCAAGGAAGCCAAGGTCATTTTTGTCCTCGATTACAATGCCCCTTCAAGAAGTGGTTGTCTGGAACCTCTTTTCCAGGAAACCAAGGCGACCATTGTCATGGTGGATCATCACCGGGAACCCGATGAGTCCTTTGCGGATATCATGTATAGCGACCCTAGTAAGAGCAGTACCTCCCAGATGATCTTTGAATTGATAAGGGAACTGGGTCATCTCGAGTACCTGGACAGGGAGGGTGCAGAGTGCCTGTTCACTGGAATTATGACCGACACCGGATCCTTTCGGTTCTCATCGACCACCCCAAGCACCCTCATGGTAGCCGCTGATCTTCTGGCCCGGGGGGTAAAGCCTCACATGATCCACGAAAAGATCTACGATACCAATTCAGAGAATCGAATGCGTCTTCTTGGCCGAATGCTGGAGGACATGGATTATGTCAAAGAGTTGAATACCACCATTCTTTTTCTTGGAAAATCAGACCTGAAGAAATTCCATTATCAAAGAGGTGACAGTGAAGGCTTTGTCAACTATGGACTCAGCATGACCGGCGTAAAGCTTTCTGCCTTCTTTAGGGAGGAAGAGGACAAGGTGAAGATAAGTTTCCGGTCGAAGGGAACGTTTGATGTGAATACCCTGGCAAGAACCCATTTCAATGGTGGGGGACATTTGAATGCCGCCGGGGGTTCCTTTGACGGATCATTAAAGAAGGCCATTGAAAAGTTTAAATCCATTCTACCCGAATATGCGAAGGAACTCAAGTAATTATATCCTCGCTCTCGGGGTATTGTTCGCCTCCTGTGGAAACCCCACCTCCAGTTCAGAGGGTGGAACAGAATTCAAGGACGCAGATAGGCCCCCTTCCAGGGATCAGATCATTGAGAGGAATCGCGAGATGCTTCGAAAGGAACGGGAGTTGATGGATAATTTCAACGATACCAATAAACTCGATCTCGAAAGGTCGGGTACCGGGATCTATTACCGTGTACATTATCGAAGTGGAGATACCCTCCGCGCCCGTGAAGGCGATGTGGTCGTATTCAATTATCGGTCCATGCTCCTTTCCGGTGAACCTCTTTACAACTCACCGGAAGGAGAACCGACTCAGGTTCGAATCGGGAAGGAGCAGATCGAATTGGGTCTGCACGAGGCTTTGCAACTAATGAATCGTGGAGATAGCGCGGTTTTTATCCTACCTTCGCACCTCGCCTTTGGAGTGGCAGGGGATCAACAGAAGGTTCCACCGAATTCTCCTGTCCTTTACGAGGTTTTTTTGATCGATGTAATTACCAATCCTTAAATGAGAACCAATATGCTCAAACGTTTGTCGATCCTTTTCGTAGCGATCGCCGCAGTTTCCATTCAATCTTGTTCCCTTTTCGGGTCAAAGACCGTCAAGGTGAATGATGAAAAGATCGAACTGAAGGACGGAATATATGCCAAGATGACCACTACCAAAGGGGACATCCTGATTCAACTAGCGTATCAGAAAGCACCGATGACTGTTGCCAACTTCGTTCTTCTTGCTCAAGGAGAACATCCCAAGGCCACGGTGAGAAAAGGTCAGCCTTTTTATGATGGTTTGATCTTCCACCGCGTGATCCCCAAGTTCATGATCCAGGGTGGTGACCCTGCAGGAAATGGATCCGGTGACCCGGGATATTCCTTTCCCGATGAATTCAATTCCGAACTGCGCCATGATACCGCAGGTATTCTTTCAATGGCCAACTCCGGTCCCAACACAAATGGTTCCCAATTCTTTATTACCCATGTTCCAACTCCACACCTCGATGATCGTCATTCGGTTTTCGGTCGGGTGATCTCCGGGCAGTCTGTAGTGGATGGAATCGCCGATGTAGAGAAGAATGCACAGAATAAGCCCAAGGTGGATGTGGTTCTCGAGAAGGTTGAGATTATCCGAGTTGGTCAGGAGGCCAAGGACTGGGATGCCCTGACCGCCTTTAATACAGGCCTTGAAGAAGCGGAAGCTCGTATGGCTGAGGAAAAGCGCAAAATGGAAGAGGAAAAAGCTCGCCAGGCGAAGATCATGGAAGAGCAACTAGCCCAATTTAAAGGCAATGCCAAGGCCACTGAGAGTGGCCTGATGTATATTCCCATCGTCGAGGGAACAGGTCCACAACCAAAGGTTGGAGACCAGGTAAAGGTTCATTACGTAGGTAAATTCCTTGATGGTCAGATCTTTGACACGAGCATCAAGGATACTGCAAAGGAATACGGGGTATACGATCAACGCCGTGAGCCATACGATCCCTTTACCGTTCAGTATGGTCCTGGTGGCCGCGTGATCCCAGGGTGGGTTGAAGGACTTCAGCTGATGAATGTAGGTGACCGCACCAAGTTGATCATCCCCCCACATCTGGCTTATGGCCAGCAGGGAATTCCTGGAGCTATTCCCGGAAATGCCTACCTTATCTTTGATGTTCAACTAGTAGAAATTGCCAAATAATGAATCCAGGAATTTACGCCCGATTCAATACCACCAAGGGAGAGATCCTTGTTCAACTCGACTATGAGCGTGCACCTATGACCGTGGCCAATTTCATCGGTCTTGCCACCGGGAAGTTCGAGAATACCGCCGCTGATCAAGGCGCTCCTTATTATGATGGACTTAGCTTTCATCGGGTCATCGAGAATTTTATGATCCAGGGGGGTGATCCTACCGGAACTGGGGCTGGAGGTCCCGGATATCAATTTGCAGACGAGTTTCACCCAGAATTAAAGCACGACGGTCCTGGGGTCATTTCCATGGCTAATGCCGGACCCAATACCAATGGTTCGCAGTTTTTCATCACCCACGTTGAAACTCCCTGGCTGGATGGTAAACATTCAGTCTTTGGCCGCGTGGTCGAGGGGCAGGATGTGGTCGATGCAATTGAACAAGGAGACTCCATGAACGAAGTGGAGATTCTCAGGGTCGGTGAAAGTGCTGAGGAATTCAACGAGTCCAAGATCTTCGAAGCTGCTCAGGCTGAGGCAAAGAAAAAGGAAGAGGCCGCACGTGCCAAGAACCTTGAAAAGATCGCGACCCATATTGAAGGTGCGGATGAAGTGACCCAAGGGTTGTGGATCAAAACTCTTGAAGAGGGTAGTGGTCCCAAGCCTCAGAAGGGTCAGACCGTTTCCGTTCACTATGCCGGTTATCTGGTCAATGGGATGAAGTTTGACAGCAGTTATGACCGCAACCAACCCATTGAGATCCCCATCGGAGTGGGTCGGGTGATCCCAGGATGGGATATGGGCATCATG
>JAJLJK010000147.1:0-3063 GCA_033844885.1 Bacteroidota bacterium
GGATCCGTATCCCGAATGACCAGATCGTTCAGATGCTTCTTTAGTTTTTCAACCTTGCCCTTGGAAAGCCAAGTAATGGTAAAGGCCTTGCGGGCCACCCCATCGGCTTGAAGGACCTTGAGAGTGAGTTCTTTTCTCAGACCGTGGTCTTCGATGGAGAATCCCACCAGGTTCTGTCGATTGATCTTCACGAAATCCCTATCAAGACCAAGAAAACTGATCCCGGTTGAGATCTCAAGCACATCGCCTTCACTATTCAAGGCAAAGAAAGGTTTGCCGAAGAGGAAGTAGACGAGAGCCACGAGGACAATGTTCAAAACGAACAGGTATCCCCAGAAATACTGGTTGAATCCCGTATCCAGATTAGCTAGAACGAGATCGATGATGGAGATGAGAAGCAAGCTTCCCCAAACCATCCAGTAGCTTTTGCGGAGGTTTTTGTTATGTATCTTCATACCTTACGAACGTAGGTCGTTTTTTAATGATCCCGGATAGAACTTCGACAAACGTACCAAACACCATGCCATTTGGCATTATCTGTCCGTTTCCTAAACAATGTAAATTGTTGAAAAGTTTGCCGGGGCGGGTTGATAATGAGCTTTTTGCTGGTTCCAGCAAGATAGGAAAAATAACAGTCACTTCCTCTTTTTGCGGAAGAAATCGGTCAGAAGTTCGCTACATGCATCGGCCAGTTCGCCTTGTTTGATCTCGGTTTTGGGGTGGAGCTTACCGCCTTGAGAAAGAAACCCCCTTTTGGGGTCTGAAGCTCCCCAAACCACCTTTCCGATCTGGGACCAGAACAGAGCACCTGCGCACATGCTGCAGGGTTCGAGGGTCACATAAAGGGTACAGTCCTTCAGATATTTGGCACCAAGAAAATTGGAAGCAGCTGTGATGGCCTGCATCTCCGCATGGGCTGTCACATCGTTCAGTTTCTCAGTGAGATTATAGGCTCTTGCTATGATCCGATTTCGGGCAACGATCACTGCGCCCACCGGAACCTCATCCTCCAAATAGGCTCTTTCAGCCTCACGGAGGGCTTGGCGCATAAAATGTTCATCTGAGTGGAGATCAATGGACACAGCAGGATAATTGGTGAATTGCCCTTTCAGGAAGGGCCAAGTTCGTAAATTCGCGCACAAATTCGGCATCAATGTACAGAACACATACCTGCGGTGAGTTGAATGAATCCCATATCGGATCGACCGTTACCCTATCGGGTTGGGTGCAACGGGGAAGGGACCTGGGAGGAATGACCTTTGTGGATCTTCGAGATCGCTACGGGATCACTCAGTTGGCCTTCAATGAGGAGTGGGATGCCGAAATGATCGGACGAGCCCGAAAGTTGGGACGTGAATTCGTCATTACCGTCAAAGGTGAGGTCATCGAAAGGAGTTCGAAGAACCCTAAGATCCCCACCGGAGGTATCGAGATCAAGGTGTCCGAAATGACCGTTCAGAACGGGAGCAAGACCCCTCCATTCACCATCGAAGATGATACGGATGGGGGCGAGGAACTCCGTATGCGATATCGTTACCTCGATCTACGAAGAGGTCCCATTCGGCAAAACCTCATTCTTCGTCATAAGGTGAGTATGGCTGTCCGCAATTACCTCTCATCCCAGGGTTTTCTGGATGTGGAGACTCCCTACCTCATCAAATCCACTCCAGAAGGAGCACGTGATTTCGTGGTTCCCTCAAGGGTTCATGAAGGGGAGTTCTATGCACTACCCCAATCACCACAGACCTTCAAGCAACTCTTGATGGTGGCCGGAATGGATAAATATTTTCAGATCGTGAAGTGTTTCAGGGATGAGGATCTGAGAGCGGATCGTCAACCCGAATTCACCCAGATCGATTGCGAAATGGCCTTTGTGGATCAGGAAGACGTTCTTTCCACATTTGAGGGACTCGTAAGACACTTGTTGAAAGAGATCAACGGAGTGGAGGTTGGTGCCTTTCCAAGAATGAGTTATGATGAGGCCATGCGACGCTTCGGAAACGACAAGCCGGATATTCGCTTTGGGATGGAGTTCGTAGAACTCAACGAACTTGTCAAGGACAAGGGATTCCGGGTCTTCGACGATGCTGAACTTATAGTTGGGATCTGTGTTCCCGGTGCCGCTGAGTATTCCAGAAAACAATTGGATGCCCTCACCGAATGGGTGAAACGTCCCCAGATCGGAATGTCAGGACTGATCTATTCAAAAGCCAACCCGGATGGATCCTTCAAATCATCAGTGGACAAGTTCTTTGATGAGGATCAACAGTCCAATTGGGCCAAAGCCTTTGATGCCAAGCCCGGTGATCTGATGCTGATCCTCGCAGGGGGTGCAAATCGCACCCGAAAGGCCCTTAGCGAACTCAGACTCCACCTGGCAGAGGAGATGGGACTTCGGAAACCCAACGAATATGCACCCCTTTGGGTTGTCGATTTTCCTCTTTTGGAATGGGATGAAGAATCGGATCGATATTTTGCCATGCACCACCCCTTCACCTCTCCCAAGCCCGAGGACATTGCACTTCTTGACACGGATCCCGGGAAGGTTCGGGCAAATGCTTACGACTTGGTTCTCAATGGCAACGAGATCGGAGGAGGATCCATCAGGATACATGATCGGGCCTTGCAAAGAAGGATGTTCGATATTCTGGGATTCACACCTGAGGAAGCGGAGAAGCAATTTGGCTTTTTGATGAATGCTTTCGAATTTGGTGCTCCTCCTCATGGAGGGATCGCCTTTGGATTGGATCGACTTGTGGCCCTCCTGGGCGGGGATGAGGTCATCCGTGACTACATCGCCTTCCCCAAGAACAATGCCGGAAGGGATGTTATGATCGATGCCCCCGCTACCATTTCTCCAGAACAACTGGAGGAGTTGCACCTTGAAATTCGTCCGGAAGAATCTCCGGGCAAATAAAGAGCCCATGTTAGACCGATTGGAGAACCTTTTGGGATCATTCCTCGTCTGGCGTGTCAAGTACATTCCACACAGGACCTTTATCATTTTCCTTTCGGTAGTGGTGGGCCTGATCTCTGGGCTTGGGGCAGTGACCTTGAAGAACT
>JAJLJK010000148.1:0-19106 GCA_033844885.1 Bacteroidota bacterium
GAGTACGTCACTGCTATCATTGAGTTGTCCAGGGTGGACCCGAGTGTTGGATTGAGTATGGCGGCGCATAACTCTTTGTGTACCGGACACATTCTTCAATTTGGGAATGAAGAGCAAAAGAAACGTTGGCTTCCAAAACTCGCTTCTGGCGAGTGGATCGGAGCCTGGGGATTGACTGAGGCCAACACCGGTTCGGATGCCATGAGAATGAGGTGTGTTGCACGGAAGGAAGGAAGCGAATGGGTGATCAATGGCTCCAAGAATTGGATCACTCATGGGATCTCTGGAGATGTAGCAGTGGTCCTGGCCCGCACCGGTGAACTTTTGGACAGTCGAGGGATCACCGCTTTTGTGGTCGAAAGAGGCACGCCGGGATTTTCGGGAGGCAAGAAGGAGAACAAGTTGGGAATGCGGGCTTCGGAAACTGCAGAGATGATCTTCCAGGATTGTCGCATTCCGGAGGAAAATGTTCTGGGAGAGGTCGGTGAAGGATTCATCCAAGCCATGAAGGTTCTCGATGGCGGTCGGATCTCCATTGCAGCCTTATCATGTGGAATTGCACGTGGGGCCTTTGATGCTGCTCGAAAATATTCAAAGGAAAGAGAGCAATTTGGGCAACCTATTTCGAATTTTCAGGCGATCGCCTTTAAATTGGCAGATATGGCAACGGACCTTGAAGCAGCTGAGCTCCTTACATACCGGGCGGCCTATTTGAAAAATAATGGTTTACCAGTGACCACAGCAAGTGCAGAAGCCAAGTACTATGCCAGTGAGGTTTCGGTCAAGAATTCTGTCGAAGCGGTCCAGATCTTTGGTGGCTATGGTTACACCAAGGATTTCCCAGTTGAGAAATTCTACCGGGATTCAAAATTATGTACGATAGGGGAGGGCACGAGTGAGATCCAAAAACTGGTGATCAGCAAGAATATCCTGAAAGAAAATTGATTTCCTTTCGGAAAATCTTATTTTATAGATAAAAGCTGTAGATTTGCAGCCGCTTACGAAAGGAGGTGTTATTCTATGTTGATCGTACAAGTAAAAGAAGGAGAATCGATTGATCGCGCGCTCAAGCGTTACAAGCGAAAGTATGACCGCACAGGTGTGGTACGTCAGCTCCGTAGTCGTCAGCATTTCACCAAGCCTTCAGTAAAAAGAAGAGCAGAGGTTCTGAAAGCTGCCTATGTACAGACCCTAAGGCAGGACGAGGAATAATCCTCCCTGCACGACAATATGAAATTCGCTCTGGAGTTTTACTTTAGAGCGAATTTCTCATTTTATGCCCTTCCATTCCTTTATTGATTACCTCAAGATCGAGAAGCGATATTCGCCACTCACTATCAGGGCTTATACGGATGATCTCCAGCACTTCCTGGCATTCCTTTCCGAGCAATATGATCTTCATGAGCCTGCCCAGGCGAAAAGGGACATGATCCGGGATTGGATCGCAACCCTGGTGGATAAGAACTACAAACCGACCAGTGTCAATCGGAAGTTAAGCAGTGTGAAGGGATTTTTCCGGTTTGTGAAGTTGACCGGACAACGTGAAGACAACCCCACCCAGGGACTTCGCAACCTAAAGTCTCCAAAAAGGCTAATAAGGACACCCACTCAGGATGACCTAAGGATATTGTTGGAAGACCTTCCCTTTGGCGAGGGATTCAAAGGGCTGCGAGATCGGATGATGATGACCTTGCTTTACCTCACAGGAATGAGGCGGAGTGAGATCATTTCCCTCCGTGCAGAGGATGTGGATGTTCGTTCTGGATATCTGCGGATCATCGGGAAGGGAAACAAGGAGCGGCAGTTGCCAATACCCGGTATGTTGGCAAAGTTGATCGATGAATACCTTCGTTCCAGATCGGAGATCATTGGAGAACATACCGGTCCATTCTTTATTACAGAAAAGGGAAAAAAGGTCTATCCGGGTCTTGTTCATGCGGTGGTGAATCATTATCTTAGAGAGGTAACCACTTTGAAAAAAGCCAGTCCCCATGTTCTACGACATGCCTTCGCTACTCACCTGCTTCAACAGGGGGCCAATCTCAATGCAATCAAGGAATTACTCGGACACGAGAATCTCGCGGCAACGCAGGTGTATACCCATGTAGAGATCGATAAATTGAAATCAGTGTATAACCAGGCTCACCCCAGAAATTCAGAGGAGGGTGGCCATAAATCCTAAAGGAGTATGAAGATCAATGTGCAGTCCGTGAACTTCAATGCCGATCAAAAGCTGATTGACTTCATTCAACGAAAACTCGACAAGCTGGACCAGTTCTATGACCGTATCATCGAAGGAGATGTCTATATGAAACTGGACAACAACCACAAGAAGGAGAACAAGATCGTTGAGGTCAAGTTGAGCATCCCGGGCAACGACCTGGTGGCAAAGAAGGAATGCACAAGTTTTGAGGAAGCTGCTGACCTGGTGACGGAAGCATTAGGCCGCCAGTTAAGAAAGAGAAAGGAAAAGGTTCGAGGTGTCTGAACACACCTGAATACCCACATTACATTGAAGGGGGCCAAGAGGCTCCCTTTTTATTTTTCTGATGTTCAAAGGGTTATTTTCAGCCATTTTCAAAAAGTGAAATCACCCTAAAAAAATCACTGAAAAAATGTTTGTGCGGTTGGGGAGCTTTACTACATTTGCAGTCCGTTTTCGAAAACGTTCTTTTTCACCCTGTCTGCCGGTATAGCTCAGTTGGCTAGAGCAGCTGATTTGTAATCAGCAGGTCGTGGGTTCGAGTCCCTCTACCGGCTCACGTTCTTTGAATGAAAAAGATGATTTTTTTGGGGAGATACTCAAGCGGCCAACGAGGACAGACTGTAAATCTGTTGGTTTTCACCTTCGCAGGTTCGAATCCTGCTCTCCCCACTTTTTTTAGGCGGAAGTAGCTCAGCTGGTAGAGCATTAGCCTTCCAAGCTAAGGGTCGCGGGTTCGATTCCCGTCTTCCGCTCACTTTTCGGTCATTATCGGGATTTGTGTAATTTTGCACCCCGATTTTGACCGATTATGCCGGTGTAGCTCAGGGGTAGAGCGCTTCCTTGGTAAGGAAGAGGTCACGGGTTCAATTCCCGTCATTGGCTCTAAGTTTTTAACGCTTAGATTGACAAGTAATAACAAAGACCACTAATCATGGCAAAGGAGAATTTCGTACGTACCAAGCCTCACTTGAACATTGGTACCATTGGTCACGTAGACCACGGTAAGACCACCCTTACTGCTGCCATCACAACCGTTTTGGCGAACAAAGGTCTTTCTCAGTTGCGTTCTTTTGATTCAATCGATAACGCTCCTGAGGAAAAAGAGCGCGGTATTACCATTAATACTGCTCACGTAGAGTATGAAACTGAAAATCGTCACTACGCACACGTGGACTGTCCTGGTCACGCCGACTATGTGAAGAACATGGTAACAGGTGCTGCCCAGATGGACGGTGCGATCCTCGTTGTAGCTGCAACTGACGGTCCCATGCCACAAACTCGTGAGCACATCCTCCTTGGACGCCAGGTAGGTATCCCTCGTATCGTTGTCTTCTTGAACAAAGTTGACATGGTAGACGATGAGGAACTCCTTGAGCTCGTTGAAATGGAAGTTCGTGAACTTCTTTCTTTCTACGAGTACGATGGAGATAATGCTCCTGTGATCAAGGGTTCTGCTCTTGGTGCTCTCAATGGAGAAGAAAAATGGGTAGACACTGTCATGGAACTCATGGCCGCTGTTGACTCTTACATCGAAGAGCCCGAGCGTGATAAGGACAAGCCTTTCCTCATGCCTATTGAGGACGTGTTCTCTATCACCGGTCGTGGTACCGTTGCTACCGGTCGTATCGAAACCGGAGTTGCCAACACTGGTGACCCTGTAGAGATCATCGGTTTTGATGAGAAACTCACTTCAACCATCACCGGAGTTGAGATGTTCCGTAAGATCCTCGACAGAGGTGAAGCCGGAGATAACGTAGGTATCCTCCTCCGTGGTATTGAAAAGAAAGATATCCGTCGTGGTATGGTGATCTGTAAGCCCGGATCCATCACTCCACACCAGAAATTTAAGGCTGAGGTTTATATCCTTAAGAAGGAAGAAGGTGGTCGTCACACCCCATTCCACAACAAGTATCGCCCTCAGTTCTATCTCCGTACAACTGACGTAACTGGTGAGATCCAGCTTCCTGATGGCGTTGAAATGGTAATGCCCGGGGACAACCTCACCATTACAGTGGAACTCATCGCTCCAGTAGCTTTGAACAAGAACCTGCGTTTCGCTATCCGTGAAGGTGGACGTACCGTAGGTGCCGGTCAGGTGACTGAGATCCTTGACTAAGGCATAGTTCCTTTTAAGTAATTAGTGGTAGAAAGGTGCTGGATTTTTTCCAGCACCTTTAACCATAAATACGGGTGTAGTTCAAGGGTAGAATAGCGGTCTCCAAAACCGTTGATGGGAGTTCGAATCTCTCCACCCGTGCAAACAAGAATATCGGAAATGAGTAAAGCCGTTTCTTACATACAGGAGAGCTACGACGAATTCGTCAACAAGGCTTCCTGGCCAACTTTCACCGAGCTTCAGAAGAGCACGGTATTGGTGGTCGTTTCCAGCATCATTTTTGCACTGGTGATCTTCGCAATGGATAAGGCTATCACAGCTGTTCTGGAGGTCATCTACGAAATTTTGAAGTAATACTTAGGATGGGGGACAACGGTAAAAAGTGGTACGTCATTCGTGCTGTTTCCGGCCAGGAGAACAAGGTCAAGGTTTATATCGAGAATGAGGTTGCCCGAATGGGATACACAGATCTCGTCGGCCAGGTTCTCGTGCCCACCGAAAAAGTTTACCAGATACGCAACGGAAAGAAGGTCAGCAAGGAGCGAAACTACTTTCCGGGTTATATCATGTTGGAGGCTGCCCTTTCGGGTGAGCTGGTTCATGGTATCAAGAATGTACCCGGTGTGATCGGGTTCCTCGGAGAGACCAAGGGAGGAGATCCAGTACCCCTTCGTCAGTCAGAGGTCAACCGCATGTTGGGTAAGATGGATGAATTGGCCGAAAGTGGTGAACAGATCAATATTCCATTCATCGTTGGCGAAACGGTGAAGGTGATCGATGGTCCGTTCAATGGCTTTAATGGTACTATCGAGAAGATCAACGAAGAGAAGCGAAAACTCGAGGTAATGGTGAAGATCTTCGGAAGGAAGACCCCACTCGAACTGAGCTTCATGCAAGTAGAGAAAGAAGGATAAATTTTGGTGTGAGCTCGTTTTTCAGGGTCGGCCCGCTTCCAACCGTCCCACCCTCAAAACGATTCTATAATAAAAACCAGTCATGGCTAAAGAAGTAAGCAAGGTAATTAAGCTGCAGGTTCGCGGTGGTGCCGCTAACCCTTCTCCCCCTGTTGGTCCTGCCCTCGGTGCCGCGGGTGTGAACATCATGGAGTTCTGTAAGCAGTTTAACGCCCGTACCCAGGATAAGCAAGGGAAGGTTCTTCCCGTGCAGATCACGGTCTATACGGACAAGTCTTTCGACTTTGTCGTTAAGACCCCTCCTGTTGCTGTACAGCTCAAGGAAGTTGCCAAATTGAAAACCGCATCTTCCGAACCCAACCGGAAAAAGGTAGCCAAGGTCTCTTGGGATCAGGTCCGCAACATTGCTGAGGACAAGATGCCTGACCTCAACTGCTTTACCATTGAATCTGCAATGAGAATGGTAGCCGGAACTGCTCGTTCCATGGGAATCACGGTTTCTGGTAAGGCGCCATTTTAATTGTTAAAAACTGACGGAGATGGGAAAACTGACGAAAAATCAGAAAGCTGTTGCAGCAAAACTGCAAAAGAATAAGAACTACACTCTCGAAGAGGCTTCCTCTTTGGTGAAAGAGGTGACCACAACCAAATTCGACGCTACTGTCGATCTGGCGGTTCGCCTGGGTGTTGATCCCCGTAAGGCCAATCAGATGGTTCGTGGCGTAGTAACACTGCCTCACGGAACCGGAAAAGATGTCCGCGTTCTTGCACTCGTTACTCCAGATAAGGAGGCCGAGGCCAAGGAAGCAGGTGCCGATTACGTGGGTCTTGATGAGTACATCAATAAGATCAAGGACGGATGGACCGATGTGGATGTGATCATTACCATGCCTTCTGTCATGGGTAAGATCGGACCCCTTGGTCGTGTACTCGGTCCTCGTGGTCTGATGCCAAACCCTAAAACAGGTACTGTTACCATGGAAGTGGGTAAGGCTGTCAGCGATGTGAAATCCGGTAAGATCGATTTCAAGGTGGATCGTTACGGTATCGTACATGCTTCAGTTGGAAAGGTATCTTTCGATAGCAGCAAGATCAAGGAAAACGCTGAGGAGCTTCTGAAGACCCTCTTGCGCCTTAAACCTTCTGCTTCTAAGGGAACCTACATCAAGAGCATCTACCTTTCCAGTACGATGAGTCCCGGAATCGCCATCGATTCCAAGTCGATTTAATCAAGTTCAACTCTCGTAACCGGTAATCAGATGACCAGAGAAGAAAAGAACCAGATCATTGAGGAACTGACCCAGGTTCTGGACAATACAAACACTATTTATCTCACAGATATTGCGGGACTGAATGCGTCAAGTACGAGCAACCTTCGCCGTCTTGCCTTCAAGAGTTCCATCCAGATGTCTGTGGTAAAGAATACCCTCCTGAAGAAGGCCATGGAGCGTTCATCAAAGAACTTTGATGAGCTTTATGAAACCCTCAAGGGCAATACCAGCATCATGCTTTCCGAAACCGGAAATGCTCCTGCTAAATTGATCAAGGAATTCCGCAAGAAGAGCGATAAGCCTATTCTTAAAGGAGCCTTCATCGAAGAAGCAGTGTATGTTGGTGATGATCAACTCGAAGCACTTAGCAGCATCAAGAGCAGAGAAGAGCTCATCGGTGATGTTATTGCGCTTCTTCAGAGCCCGGCCAAGAATGTTATCTCTGCCCTTCAGGGTGGCGGTGGACATAAGATCGCCGGACTTGTCAAGGCACTCGAAGAACGTGCCCAATAGTGTGTACGCACTCAGCTTCCATATATCACGTGTTATTTAAACGTTCAAAATCAAGCAAAAATGGCTGATATCAAAGAACTGGGCGATGCCCTGGTTAACCTCACCGTTAAAGAAGTAAACGAACTCGCCGGATACTTGAAGGAAGAGTACGGAATTGAGCCCGCAGCTGCTGCTGTTGCTGTTGCAGGTCCTGCTGCTGGCGGTGGTGACGGTGCTGCAGCTGAGGAACAAACTGAATTCGACGTTATCCTCAAGGCTGCCGGTGCTTCTAAACTTGGCGTTGTGAAACTGGTTAAGGAAATGACCGGTCTCGGACTCAAAGAAGCAAAAGAGAAAGTAGATAGCGCTCCTAGCGCGATCAAGGAAGGCGTCTCTAAAGACGAAGCTGAAGCTCTTAAGAAGCAGCTCGAAGAAGCAGGCGCTGAGGTTGAGCTCAAGTAAGCTCGACTCCTTACCTCTTTAAGGTTTAGGTCAATGGGTGAAGACCCTTTGGCCTAAACCCTTTTGTGCATTATAAACTTACTACTGATACCATGGCAAAATCTTCGGCGCAAAACGGTGGGCGGATCAATTTCGCCTCCATCCTCAAACAAACCGATTACCCTGATTTTCTGGATATTCAGTTGAAATCGTTCATCGATTTCTTCCAGATCGATACCAAGCCGGAAGATCGAATCGACGAGGGCCTATACAAAACCTTTGCCGAAAACTTCCCCATCACTGATGCGCGAAACCAGTTCGTGTTGGAGTTCATTGACTACTTCATCGACCCGCCGCGCTACTCCGAAGGAGAATGTATCGAGCGTGGACTTACATTCAGCGTTCCGCTGAGAGCCCGCCTCAAATTATATTGTACCGATCCTGAGCACGAGGACTTCGAGACCATCGTACAGGACGTGTACCTGGGGACCATCCCCTACATGACCCCTCGCGGGACATTTATCATCAACGGTGCTGAAAGGATCGTCGTATCCCAGCTTCACCGTTCACCCGGGGTTTTCTTCGGACAGAGCTACCATGCCAATGGCACGAAACTGTACTCTGCCCGTATCATCCCATTCAAGGGATCCTGGATCGAATTCGCTACGGACATCAACAATGTCATGTATGCATACATCGATCGTAAGAAAAAGCTTCCCGTTACCACCCTTCTGCGTTCCATCGGTTACGAGCGCGATAAGGACATCCTCGAGATCTTTGACCTTGCCGAAGAGGTGAAGGTGACCAAAACCGGTCTCAAACGCGTTATCGGCAGAAAACTCGCCGCCCGTGTTCTGAAGACCTGGATCGAAGACTTCGTGGATGAGGATACCGGTGAAGTGGTTTCTATCGAGCGTAACGAGGTGATCCTCGATCGTGATACCGTCCTGGATAAGGATAACACACAGGAGATCCTTGATGCAGAAGTTCCGACCATTCTCTTGCACAAAGAGGACATCGAAGCATCTGATTACGCCATCATTCACAATACCCTTCAGAAGGACCCGACCAATACCGAGAAGGAAGCCGTCGAGCACATCTATCGTCAGTTGCGGAATGCCGAACCGCCAGATGAAGAAACTGCCCGTGGTATCATCGATAAGCTCTTCTTCTCAGAGACCCGTTACAACCTCGGTGAGGTAGGACGTTACCGTCTCAATAAGAAACTCGGGCTCAATATCGATTCTGAGGTACAGGTATTGACCAAAGAGGATATCATCAGCATCATCAAATATTTGATCGAGCTGATCAACTCCAAGGCCGAAGTGGATGATATCGACCACTTGAGCAACCGTCGTGTACGTACTGTGGGTGAGCAGCTCGCCAATCAGTTTGGTGTTGGACTGGCCCGTATGGCACGAACGATCCGTGAGCGTATGAACGTTCGCGATAATGAGGTCTTTACACCGATCGATCTGATCAACGCGAAGACCCTTTCCTCTGTGATCAACTCGTTCTTCGGAACCAATCAGCTATCACAGTTCATGGATCAGACCAATCCGCTTTCCGAGATCACGCATAAGCGTCGTATGTCGGCTCTCGGACCTGGTGGTCTATCTCGTGAGCGCGCTGGATTCGAAGTTCGTGACGTTCACTATACCCACTACGGAAGGCTTTGTCCGATCGAGACCCCTGAAGGTCCGAACATCGGTCTGATCTCCTCCATGTGTGTATATGCCAAGGTCAACAAGATGGGATTCATCGAGACCCCCTACCGCAAGGTGGAGAATGGCAAAGTTGACGTGGGGGCCGAACCGGTCTACCTGAGTGCGGAGGAAGAAGAAGAAAAGGTAATTGCCCAGGCAAATGCTCCCCTCAATGACAAAGGAGCTTTTGACAGTAATCGTATCAAGGCCCGTGATGAAGGGGATTTCCCTGTGGTCGAGCCCGATAAGATCGATTACATGGACGTTGCCCCAAATCAGATCGCTTCGATCTCTGCATCCCTGATTCCCTTCCTCGAGCACGATGATGCAAACCGTGCATTGATGGGATCGAACATGATGCGACAAGCTGTACCACTCCTTCGTCCCGAGGCACCTATCGTAGGAACCGGTCTGGAGGGTCAGGTGGCTCGTGATTCTCGTGTGCTCATCAATTCTGAAGGTTCCGGTACCGTAGAGTATGTGGATGCCAACAGGATCAGTATTCGTTACGATCGTACCGAGGAAGATGAGCTCGTCAGCTTCACCGATGAGGTCAAGACCTACGATCTGGTCAAGTTCCGCAAGACCAACCAAAGTACCACCATTAACCTCAAGCCTATCGTCCGCAAGGGTGACCGGGTAGAGAAAGGACAGGTTCTTTGTGAAGGGTATGCCACCCAGGGTGGAGAGCTTGCCCTAGGACGAAATATGTTGGTGGCCTTCATGCCCTGGAAGGGTTATAACTTCGAGGATGCCATTGTGATCTCTGAGAAAGTGGTTCGTGAAGATATCTTCACCTCTATCCACATCGATGAGTATACCCTTGAGGTCCGTGACACCAAATTGGGTGTTGAGGAGCTTACCGCGGATATTCCAAATGTGAGTGAGGAAGCTACACGTGATCTTGACGAGAACGGGATCATTCGAATTGGTGCCGAGGTCAAGCCTGGCGACATCCTGATCGGTAAGATCACTCCAAAAGGAGAATCCGATCCTTCGCCAGAAGAAAAACTCCTCAGAGCCATCTTTGGGGACAAGGCCGGAGATGTCAAGGATGCTTCACTAAAGGCATCACCCTCCCTCAGTGGTGTGGTCATCGATAAGAAACTCTTTGCACGCTCCATCAAGGATAAGAAGCAGCGTTTGAAGGATAAGGAGGAACTTGAGGTTCTGGAGACCGAGTTCAACATGCAAGTGGAGAACCTTCGTCAGATCTTCCTTGAGAAACTCACTACCATCGTGGCCGGTAAGACCTGTCAGGGAATCACCAACGACCTCAATGAGGTGGTGATCCCCAAAGGAACCAAGTTCACTCAGAAGGTGCTTAACAGCATTGATGATTTCACCAGGATCACTGGTGGAACCTGGACCACCGACGATGATAAGAATGAACTCATCGCCAACCTTCTTCACAACTATAAGATCAAGGTGAATGATATCACCGGGGTCTATCGTCGCAAGAAGTTCACCATCAGTGTGGGAGATGAACTTCCATCCGGTATTGTGAAGTTGGCCAAGGTTTACATCGCCAAGAAGCGCAAGCTCAAGGTGGGTGATAAGATGGCCGGACGCCACGGAAACAAGGGTATCGTTGCCAAGATCGTTCGCCAGGAGGATATGCCATTCCTTGAGGATGGAACTCCTGTGGATATCGTTCTTAACCCACTGGGTGTACCTTCCCGTATGAACATCGGTCAGATCTATGAGACCGTTCTCGGATGGGCAGGGCACAAATTGGGCAAGAAGTTCGCTACCCCGATCTTCGATGGTGCCTCATTGGATGAGATCAACAAGCACACGGACGACGCTGGTCTGCCACGCTTCGGTACCACCCATCTCTTCGATGGTGGAACCGGTGACCGTTTCGATCAGCCGGCAACGGTGGGTATCATTTACATGCTCAAACTAGGACACATGGTCGACGACAAGATGCACGCTCGTTCCATTGGTCCATACTCTCTCATCACACAGCAGCCTCTTGGAGGTAAAGCCCAGTTCGGAGGCCAGCGTTTTGGTGAGATGGAGGTTTGGGCACTTGAAGCCTTTGGTGCCTCCAATATTCTCCGCGAGATCCTGACTGTCAAGTCGGATGACGTGGTAGGTCGTGCCAAGACCTATGAGTCCATCGTGAAGGGAGATCGTATGCCCGAGCCCGGAATTCCGGAATCATTCAACGTACTGTTGCATGAACTCCGCGGACTTGGACTTAAGATCACCCTCGATTAAGATGATTAAGAGGAAAGTTCCCTTTCAAAAGGGGGCTTTCCTTCTTCATAAATTTAACCTCGCGTACCATGGCGCTTAGAAAAGCTGAAAAGAATCTACAAAACAGTAACTTCTCGAAGATCACCATTAGCCTGGCATCTCCAGAATACACCCTGGAGAATTCCTTCGGAGAGGTTTTGAAACCCGAGACCATCAACTACCGTACGCACAAGCCCGAGCGGGATGGTCTTTTCTGTGAGCGCATCTTTGGTCCTGTCAAGGACTATGAGTGTGCTTGTGGAAAGTATAAGCGTATCCGTTACAAGGGTATTGTCTGTGACCGATGCGGAGTTGAGGTGACCGAGAAGAAAGTACGTCGTGAACGTACCGGCCATATCAACCTTGTCGTTCCAGTCGCTCATATCTGGTATTTCCGTTCGCTTCCGAATAAGATCGGATACCTTCTTGGTCTTCCCACCAAGAAGCTTGATATGATCATCTATTATGAGCGTTATGTGGTGATCCAACCAGGTAATGCGACCCATCCTGATGGTGAAACCGTCAATGAGATGGAATTCCTCACCGAAGAGGAGTACCTCGAGATCCTTGAGCGCCTGCCACAGGACAATCAGTATCTCGATGATACCGATCCCAACAAGTTCATCGCCAAGATGGGTGCTGAAGCCCTAATTGAGCTTCTGCGCCGCCTTGACCTTGATGGACTTTCATACAGCCTTCGCCACAAGGCCAATACCGAGACCTCACAACAGCGTAAGCAGGAAGCCCTGAAGCGTCTTCAAGTGGTCGAGGCCTTCCGAGATGCGAATACTCGTATCGAGAATAAGCCTGAGTGGATGGTCGTTAAGGTGGTTCCAGTTATTCCACCCGAACTTCGTCCTCTTGTACCATTGGATGGTGGTCGATTTGCCACTTCCGACCTCAATGATCTCTACCGTCGGGTGATCATCCGAAACAACCGTTTGAAGCGTCTTCTTGAGATCAAAGCTCCTGAGGTGATCCTTCGAAACGAAAAGAGGATGTTGCAGGAAGCTGTAGATTCACTATTCGACAACACGCGTAAAGCCTCTGCTGTTAAGACCGAATCCAACCGGGCCTTGAAGTCCCTCTCAGATTCTCTGAAGGGTAAACAAGGACGATTCCGTCAGAACCTTCTTGGTAAGCGTGTGGATTACTCCGCGCGTTCGGTCATCGTCGTAGGTCCTGAGCTGAAGCTTCACGAATGTGGTCTTCCCAAGGATATGGCGGCCGAGCTCTACAAACCTTTCATCGTGCGTAAGCTGATTGAAAGAGGAATTGTAAAGACGGTGAAATCGGCTAAGAAGATCATCGACAAGCGCGATCCCGTTGTCTGGGATATTTTGGAGAACGTCATGAAGGGACATCCAGTTCTTTTGAACCGGGCTCCAACGCTCCACAGACTTGGAATTCAGGCATTCCAGCCAAAATTGATCGAAGGAAAGGCCATTCAGCTACACCCACTCGTTTGTACAGCGTTCAACGCTGACTTCGATGGAGACCAGATGGCGGTTCACCTTCCACTTGGACCCTCTGCGATCCTGGAAGCACAGCTTCTCATGCTCGCATCCCATAACATTCTCAACCCTGCCAACGGTTCTCCGATCACCGTTCCTTCTCAGGACATGGTTCTCGGACTCTATTACATGACCAAGGCTAGAAAGAGCACCAAGGATTTCTCTGTCAAAGGAGAAGGCCTGATCTTCTACAGTTCTGAAGAGGTAACCATTGCCTACAACGAAAAGAAGGTGGACCTGCACGCCAATATCAAGGTTCGCGCTCGAGTGGATGAGGATGGAAAACTGGTGACCCGATTGATCGAGACCACTGTTGGACGTGTTCTCTTCAATATGGTGGTTCCAGAGGAGGTTCCATTTATCAATGAGGTACTGACCAAGAAGTCACTTCGGGATATCATCGCAAGGATCCTGAAGCATACCAATATTCCAAAGACCGCCAAGTTCCTTGATGATATGAAGGATCTTGGATACAGGAACGCATTCCGTGGTGGACTTTCCTTCTCATTGAAGGATATCATCATCCCACAGGAAAAGGACGATCTCGTGTCTGAGGCGATCCAGGAAGTAGATGGCATTTTCGCCAACTATAACATGGGTCTTATCACCAACAACGAGCGCTATAACCAGGTGATCGATGTTTGGACCAATACCAACGCACGTCTTTCAGAGCGAGCGATGTATTATCTGAGCAGTGATCAGCAAGGTTTCAATCCCATCTATATGATGCTGGATTCCGGTGCACGGGGTTCAAAAGAGCAGATCCGTCAGCTTTCCGGTATGCGTGGTCTGATGGCCAAGCCGCAGAAGTCGGGTTCAGGAGGAGGAGAGATCATCGAAAACCCGATCATCTCGAACTTTAAGGAAGGTCTTTCTATCCTTGAGTACTTCATCTCCACCCACGGTGCCCGTAAGGGTCTTGCGGATACGGCTCTGAAGACCGCTGATGCGGGATACCTTACCCGTCGTCTGGTTGATGTTGCACAGGACGTCATCATCAACGAAGAGGATTGTGGTACCCTTCGCGGGATGGAGGTCACTCCTCTCAAGAAGAACGAGGAAGTGGTCGAGCCTTTGTTCGACCGTATCCTTGGTCGTGTTTCTCTTCACGATGTGGTCGATCCCCTTTCGGGTGAGGTCTATGTCGGAGCTGGAGAGGAGATCACCGAGGATGTGGCTAATCGAATCGAAGAGTCACCCATTGAAATGGTGGAAGTTCGTTCTCCACTAAGCTGCGAAAGCAAGCAAGGTATCTGCGGTAAGTGTTACGGCCGAAACCTGGCCACCGGTAAGATGGTTCAGGAAGGAGAGGCTGTCGGTGTTATCGCCGCCCAGTCGATCGGGGAACCAGGAACCCAGCTTACCCTTCGTACCTTCCACATGGGTGGTACCGCGGGTAATATTGCAGAGCAATCCAAGCTGATAGCCAAATACGATGGAAAGATCGAACTCGAGGATGTTCGTACCGTTGAAAGCGAGAATGAACTAGGCGAGAAGATCCAGGTGGTCATCGGTCGTACAGGTGAGATGAAACTCATCGACGATAAGACCGGTATTCCTGTGATGACCAATATCATTCCTTACGGTTCTGCCCTCCACGTGAAGGACGGCCAGAAGGTGAAGAAAGGTGATCCTATCTGTGAATGGGATCCCTATAACGCGGTCATCATTGCCGAGTATTCTGGAAAGATCCAATACGAAGACATCGAACAAGGTGTTACGTACAGGGTTGAGATCGATGAGCAGACCGGATTCCAGGAGAAAGTGATCTCCGAGACCCGGAACCGCAAACTCGTTCCTACTATCAAGATCGTAGACAAAAAAGGAAACGAACTCAAGCACTATACCCTTCCGGTCGGAGCTCACCTTATCATTGAGAATGGTGCCGAGATCAAGGCAGGTCGAGTACTTGTAAAGATCCCAAGGAAATCTGCCAAAGCAGGTGATATCACCGGAGGTCTTCCACGTGTGACCGAATTGTTCGAAGCACGTAATCCCTCCAACCCCGCTGTGGTTTCTGAGATCGATGGTATCGTTTCTTATGGAAAGATCAAGCGTGGTAACCGAGAGATCATCGTTGAATCTCGTACCGGAGAGCAGAAGAAGTATCTGATCAACCTAAGCAAGCAGATCCTGGTTCAGGAGAATGACTTTGTGAAGGCAGGTATGCCTCTGTCCGATGGTGCCATCACACCTTCCGATATTCTTGCCATTCAAGGACCCACTCGTGTTCAGGAGTATCTCGTGAATGAGATCCAGGAAGTTTATCGACTCCAGGGTGTGAAGATCAATGACAAGCATTTCGAGGTGATCGTTCGCCAGATGATGCGTAAGGTCCAGATCGAGGATCCAGGTGATACCATGTTCCTCGAAGGAAACCTGGTCCATAGTATCGACTTCATCGAAGAGAACGATAATATCTATGGAATGAAAGTGGTCGAAGAAGCGGGTGATTCAGAAACTCTAAAACCCGGTCAGATCATTTCAGCCCGTAGACTTCGCGATGAGAACTCACTCCTCAAGCGTGCTGACAAAGCTCTCGTGGTTGCTCGTGATGCGAAACCCGCCACAGCAACACCGATCCTACAAGGTATCACTCGTGCATCACTGCAGACCAAATCCTTCATCTCTGCGGCTTCCTTCCAGGAGACCACCAAGGTGTTGAATGAGGCCGCGGTCAATGGTAAAGAGGATACACTCGAAGGACTCAAGGAGAATGTGATCGTAGGTCATAAGATCCCTGCAGGTACCGGACTCAAGAAGTACAAGAGCATCATCGTTGGATCGAAAGAAGATTTCGAGAATATGATGGTTGGCCGTCGTACGGAAAGAGAAAGAGTATAAGCCATGGAAGATCAAAACCAACAGCAGGAGAACCAGATCAATGTAGAACTCACGGAAGAAATGGCCGAGGGTACCTACAGCAATCTGGCCATCATCAATCACTCGCATTCCGAATTCGTTCTGGATTTCATCCAGGTGATGCCTGGAATGCCAAAGGCCAAGGTTCGCTCCAGGGTGATATTGACCCCACAACATGCCAAACGGCTGTTGCGGGCGCTCAATGATAATGTTGCCCGTTTCGAGCAGACCCATGGTGAGATCAGAGATTATGAGCAACCTCCTGTTCCGTTGAATTTCGGTCCGACAGGCCAGGCCTGATAAAACAAAACCCCCGGGAGACCGGGGGTTTTTTTATTCGGAAAGATGAACCTCCTCGATCGAGGAGAGGATGACATCACATGCATGATGGATTTCATCGATGGTAATGGTCAGGGGAGGAGCGATCCTCATGGAAGAATCATTGAATAGGAACCAATCCGTGATCAACCCTTTTTCCAAACATCGATCGATGACCTTTTTCAAGAATTCGAAGCTTTTCATCTGGACCGATAACATCAATCCTTTTCCTCGGATCTTGTGGATCTCCTCGTGAAGAAGTCGCTCGTGAAAGAGAGCCTCCTTCATCTGCACCGAACTCAGCAGGTCTTCGTTTTCAAGTACTTCAAGGGTAGCGAGGGCGGCTGCGGCACTGACGGGATGCCCTCCAAAGGTGGTGATATGCCCCAGCAGTGGGTTCTCCTTGAAGTTATCCATCAATTCCTTACTGGCCAAGAAAGCTCCGATTGGCATTCCTCCACCAAGACCCTTTGCTAAAAGCAAAATATCCGGAACGACTCCATAATGTTCGAGGGCAAGGAATTTGCCTGTTCGCCCGATCCCAGTTTGGATCTCATCGAAGATCAGAAGCGCACCAGTTTGATCGCAACGTTTGCGGACCGCCTCCAGAAATTCGCGAGTGGCAGGTACATACCCGGCTTCTCCCTGTACAGGTTCGATGACCACGGCAGCCGTTCGATGATCGATCTGATGAAGATCCGGGATCGAATTGTAGGTTAACTTTTTTACACCTGGAACCAGTGGTCGATACCTTTCCGAAAAATGCTCATCACCAATAAGGGAAAGGGCGCCCTGTGAAGATCCGTGATAACTCTTGTCAAAATGGATGATGTCTGGGCGTCCGGTAGCCCTTTTTGCAAGTTTCACTGCTCCTTCCAAGGCTTCGCTGCCACTGTTCACAAAGTAGACTGACGAAAGGGAAGGTGGGACCAGAGAGATTAGTTTCTCTGCCAAACGGGTTTGTGGAGCTTGTATGAATTCTCCGTACACCAAAAGATGCATATGGGTATCCACCTGCCTCTTTATGGCATCGACTACATGGGGATGACGATGCCCGATATTGGAGACGGAGATCCCGGAGATCAGGTCCAGATATCTCTTTCCATTGATATCCTCGATATAATTTCCCAGAGCTGATCGCATTTCGATAGCCAATGGAAAATCGGTGGTCTGTGCCTGATGGGAGAAGAAGATCTGTCTTTGCGTTGCCATTCCACAAAGATACGATCTACCCGATCTAATCCCTTGGACCTCGTCTTCGCACGTTCTCAATGAGTTGTCTGCGGAATTCATGTTCTGCCAGGTATAGCCTTCCGATCTTCTTCATAGGAAGGATCTCTTTGAATCGTTGGTGATAATCCCGACGAAGTTTCAATAGTTGTTCCTCTTCTTCAAAGCGCTTTTGGATCATGGTTTCAATTTCCTTGTCGGATAGATCATTTTCCGATCTGGAACGGCGAAGCTCACGGACCTGATCCATGGTCCGTCTTCGGATCTCTTCTTCCTTTTTCTTGAACTCGTTGTACACGGGCCAGAAGGTTTCGGCCTCGGTAGGGGTCAACTCAACCTTTTCGGTGATGAAGGCCACCCTTGCTGCACGTAATCTTTCAGATTCCACCTGATCAGGTTGGGCCAGGCCATGGAAGCCTATGAAGGCTAGGGATAATAGGGATATGATACGTTTCATATGTTGGTATTTTCGAGGTAATACATATTAAAGGGGTCGGTTTCTATCTCCCACAGTAGGAGGGAATCCTGACCGGTGGTGAGGTCCTCATTCGGAAGAATGGCCGTTCCATATTCATCAAGCAGCCAGTAAGGATCGGCCTCCAATGCCATGAGATCCGGATCATCCAGGGGAGAGGATAGGGTTGTTCCGTTTGATCGATCTGGATCCAGGGAAATGATCAGGATCACCGATGCAGCAACGGCCAGGGTTGAGAACAAAAGAGTTCTGCCTTTTCTTTTTCTCCAAATGGGTATGGGTTCTTGATCCTGTTCCTTCCGGATGGTCGCTTTCAGGATATTTTCTCTCTGTTGTTGAAAGAACCCTTCCGGAACGGAATATGGGTTGTGTTTCATTCGATCTCTTTCCTTATCCATGATTCGATCTTTTTTACCGCGTGATGATAATTTGCTTTGAGGGCGCCTTTGCTTGTACCGGTGATCTTGCTGATCTGCTCGTAATCGAGATCATCAAAATATCTGAGGCAGAAAGTGATCCTTTGTTTTTCGGGCAGGGTCTTTATTGCAGCATGGAGTTTCCGCTGGATCTCATCCCCATTGAAATCAAGAGACGAAGAGGTTGCTAACAGGTTGGCCTGATAGGAGTCGTAACCATCGGAGTTAAATTTCTTTGTCCGTTGGTGATCCAGGAATTGATTGGTGGCAATTCGATAGATCCAGGTGAAGTATTCAGAATCTCCTCTGAAATTGGGTAGTGCCTCCCAAACTTTGATGAAAGTCATTTGTGTAAGGTCGTTTGCATCTTCCTGATTCTTTGATAGTTTCCTCAGGTGCCAATAAATAGGCTCTTGATACTCAGAGAGTAACGTGGTGAATAACTTTTCTAAATTATTGTTATTCAATGTTTTAAATATTTACTCCTCTGTTCATATCTACATTGTAAGACGCATGAAAAGGGCATCGGTTTAACCGACAGAGAGAAATTGATGTCATTTTATCGGAGGTATAATACCGTTGACCGAAAAAAGGAAATGTAGGAAATGATTCATAGTAGTTTTGGAATGCTAACTATTCAACTAACCAATTAGCTCGTCACAAGATTGTGGCAGCTCTTCCCAACGCAAAAACCCCTGACTAACCACAGGGGTTTTTTAATATCTAGTTTACTCTTTGTAAGATTATTTTTATTTATTTTACAGCCAACAACTGACTAACGACTTAATTAGCTTATAAAACCTTTCCCAAGACATTTGGGAACTTTCTTCCATTAACAACTAACCACAAGTAGTTTTATGACAAACCTTTATTCTTCTCCCCGACCATTGAATGTGAACCT
>JAJLJK010000149.1:0-4178 GCA_033844885.1 Bacteroidota bacterium
AGAGTGAAAGCAATGAAGTTTCCAGAGGACCTGGAGAAAATTTTGAAAGCATTCCGGATCAGATCCAGAATTCCGGGGTGATTTTTCATAGGTTCAAAGGTTTGTATTTTTGCTCTAAAATATCATTGTTTGAAAATCTACCATTCCATTGATGAATTTCCAGGCTCAGAATTCGCCGTGGCGACCACTGGAACTTTTGATGGCGTGCACATCGGTCACCAGCGGATCCTAAAGCGCCTGGTCGAGGTAGCGCATCAGAATAACGGTGAAAGTGTCCTATTGACCTTTCATCCTCATCCAAGACTTGTGCTCCATCCGGATCTTGAACTCAAATTATTGACCAATCTTGAGGAGAAGGCCGAATTTCTGGAATCCACGGGGATCGATCATCTGATCATACACCCATTCACGATCGAATTCTCACGAACCACCTCCCTTGATTTTGTTCGGAACATTCTAGTCAATAAGATCGGTGTGAAGAGACTAGTCATCGGTTACGATCATCACTTCGGACGAAACCGTGAGGGTAGCTTTGAGCATTTAAAGGAATTCGGCCCGGTGTATGGTTTTGAGGTCGAGGAAATTCCCGCCCAGGATGTTGACGATGTTAAGGTCAGCAGTACAAAGATCAGAAAGGCTCTTTCTGAGGGAGATGTGAAGATCGCCAACCAATATCTGGGACACCCATTTGTGCTTACCGGAACGGTGGTGAAAGGGGATCAGTTGGGGAGCAAGATCGGTTATCCAACTGCCAATATCGAGTTGCATGATGCCAATAAATTGATTCCGGAGGATGGCGTTTATGCGGTAAAAGTACGCAGGCTTAGAACGGGAGAGAACCTTCTCGGAATGTGTAATATCGGACGAAGGCCCACGGTTAGTGGAAAGGAAAAGACCATCGAAGTCAATCTTTTTGATTTCAAGGATGATCTCTATGGAGAGAAACTTAGGGTGGATTTTGTGGATTTCATTCGAAAGGAACGACGGTTTGACCATGTGGAAGCTCTTTCCGAACAACTGAGGAATGACGAGAGGCAATGCAGAAAAATCTTATCCTGATCTTGCTTTTGCCAGCCTGGTCGGTCTTCTCACAGGTCGATACCAACCGGATCTATTCCAGACTTTCGGATGCTGAAATGCTTCCTGAAGAGGTCTATCATCTCGAGCTTAGGAAGGAACATCTGAATGAGCTTCCGATATCTATTCGGAAAATGGTGAATCTTCGTACTGTGGATCTGGGTAAGAACCAGATCGACTCTCTTCCAAAGTGGCTTCCTGAATTAGTTCATCTTCGCAGCCTTAACCTTGAAAAGAACTCCTTCGATCATTTTCCCCAGATCCTTTGCCAAATGCCGAACCTCCGGGAATTGAACCTATCGAGGACGGCGATCTCTGAGATCCCTTCATGTATGGTTCAAATGAAAGGATTGACCAGGATCGACCTTTGGAATACGGAAGTATCCACCATCCCTTCCTTCATAGGAGAGATGCCGAAATTAAGGGAGATCGATGTTCGATTCACTTTTATCGATCGCCGTGATCTGGCACAGATGCCCTACTTAAAAGGCAAAAAGGTCGAAGCCACCGAAGGCTGTGATTGCAAAGATTGAAGGATCAATTCTTAGGTAGGAAGGAAGCCAAAACCGAGGCACCATTCAATAGGTTGAGTTTGGATCCCTCAAAACTCAGGTTATCCACAGATTTAAGGACATTCAGGAACTGGTCTTCCATCGAGCCCTCGCAAGCCTTGCGGGTCATGGCGCCCGGATCCAGACTGACCTTGGTTCCTTCCAGATCGAATGATCCATTGAAGTTATTACAGCCCGAGAATCCTGAAAGAACGCCGTTCTCCCCAAAATTGAGGAAGGGCAAGTCGGAGGTGGCAGAGGAGAGCACCTTTCCGCCAAGTGAATTTAAGACCCAGGTGTTTTGAGTCAACATGGAAAGGAGGTTTGAACTGCCTCCCATGTCTTTCATACTGTCGCATGAAAAGAACAGCCCAACGGACAGGGCAAGAATGGATAAACGAAGTGTTCGGATCATTACGCTCGATTTTTTGTGCTTAAAATATTACAAAAAATCGATGCAGTCCACTATGCGGCTTCCACAGCCTTCTTGATCCTGGTCTGAACCGCTCCCGCCAATTCACCCAGCTTTGCATTCTCCACCGACATCATAGAAGCCACAGGATCCACAGCAGCGATCTTGATGCGCCCGTTGTCCAAGCCCTGAATGACAACACTACATGGTAGAAATACTCCGATATTCGGCTCGGCACTGATGGCCTGATGGGCAAAGTTTGGATTACAGGCACCCAGGATCTTGTAGGGCCTGAAATCGATATTCAGCTTATTCTTAAATACCCCTTGCACATTGATCTCGGTCAAGATCCCAAATCCCTGTTCTTTCAGGGCAGAGGTGATCCTCTGTTCTACATCATCAAAACTGCCCTCAATGATCCTTTCAAAAAAGTATGCGCTCATTTCTACTTCTTTTTCATTGAAGTTACGATGAAAAGAAAAACCCCGGAAGAACCGGGGTGGATAGTTTTCGTAAGATCACGCGGTCTTACAGGTTCTGATTCCAAAAGGCGCATATAAGGGGCAGAAGGAGATAAGGCTGGTAAGCAGAAAGATGGCACCAAGTGACACCAGAACGATACCTAGTGTTCCGGTTACGGTTCCAGAAAAATACAGATAACCTAGGACGATCGCTAGGATAACGCGAATGATACGGTCGGTTTTTCCCATGTTCTTTTTCATGATGCAAGTTCTTTTGGTTTTACATTTGACTCGATGGATCATCGAATTCCATGATAAAGGTATTTAAGGACAAAGGTCCAATGCAGTGATCATTGTCACAGGTGGGTCAGAAAGATGCCATCAGGGGTCTGTTGGAGCCCTCCTTCTCTTTCCAATTTCTTGATCACTCTGCTGACAACCTCTCTTGCAGTGCCAAGTTCCCGAGCGATCTCCATATGAGAGGTTTTAATGGGGTGCTTTCCCGTGATCCGTGCCCTTTGCCGAAGGTGGTCCAATAGCCGCTGATCCATCCTTTCAAAGATCAATTGGCGTATCGTATCCAGTAACTCCATGTAGCGGAGGTCATATTGCTTGAAAAAGAGTTGGTTGACCTCCGGGATGTCACTCGTCCAGCTTCGCATGATATCCGTAGGAATTAGAAGTGCCTCGGTATCTTCCTCTGCAGAGGCAAAGACCCTACTTGGAGAATTCCCCAAGGCAGATGAGAATGACATGATACAGCTTTCCCTAGCTTGAATATAGTAAAGGAGAAGTTCCTTATCCTCATTTCGGGTAAATACCTTAAGGATCCCTGAAAGCACGATGGGAATCACTTTTACAAATTGACCCTCTCTCAGGATCTCGGTTCCTTTGGGGACTTTCATGAAGGTGCCATCCGAGGCAAGCGCATCTGCTAGTTCCAATGAGATCCCTTGGATCCTTGCTTGTATTTCTCCAGCGGTAAGTTTCATAGGTGTAGGACTTCCTAAAAATAAAAAACGCCTCCGATAAGGAGGCGTTCATAATGGATCCATAGTGGATCAGTATCTGTAATAATCGGGTTTGAAAGGACCTTTTACTTCCACACCGATATAAGCGGCTTGATCCTCGTTGAGTTCTTCGAGTTCTACGCCGATCTTGGCAAGGTGAAGCTCAGCCACCTTTTCGTCCAGGTGCTTAGGAAGGGTATAGACCTCGTTATTGTAGTTATCACTGTGTTTCCACAGTTCGATCTGAGCCAATACCTGATTGGTGAAACTGTTGGACATCACAAATGATGGGTGTCCGGTAGCACATCCAAGGTTGACCAAGCGACCTTCGGCAAGGAGGATGATATCTTTCCCGTTGATGGTGTATTTATCTACCTGGGGCTTGATCTCGATATGGCTGCTGCCATGGTTCTTCTTCAACCATGCAACGTCGATCTCATTGTCAAAGTGGCCAATGTTACAAACGATGGCCTTGTCCTTCATGGCCTCAAAGTGGCGTCCTACAATGATATCCTTATTTCCGGTAGCAGTGATGATGATATCGGCCTGTCCAACCACGGTGTCCATCTTTTTCACCTCGAATCCATCCATCGCAGCCTGAAGGGCACAGATGGGGTCGATCTCGGTCACGATGACCCTGGCGCCGGCTCCTCTCAGGCTAGCAGCC